>CAUJKL010000428.1 GCA_963204995.1 Planctomycetota bacterium
CGAAAGTACTGAGTCAGCATCGCGTTTTGCAGATCGTATTCGATGTTCCCCCAGTTGTTGCCGCGCTCGCCCCACCAGTCGCCGAAGTTCATCAATCCATACCAGTTGTTTTCTCGGCGCAGCGCCAGGTAGCCATCGGCATCGTCGCGCAGCATCTCGTTGTAGGCGGGAAAATCGGGGGCGATGTGTGCGGTGAGTCCCGGCAACGCACCCGATTTTCGATACCAAGCGGGTGCAGCCGTTACCAGGAGTGGTTCGTTAATGCGTCCCTGAATCTCCTCCCACTGGCTCCCGGCACTCGAGGGACCGATCAAGAGTTCGTGACGCTTTTCAAATCCGGAGCGGAACGTGTAGTTTCCGTCGCGCAGATAGTAGTAAAGGATGTGCTCGTCGGGCCGGTTCGCGTAGCGGTCGTCCGGAGTAATGGCAGGGTAGAGCCCCACAGCCAGAGCCCCTTCTTCGGCGGTGATGGCTTTGGGCCATTGCTGCCAGAAATCTCGCACGGCCACCGTCAGCCTCCCGGAAGCTGCCAGTCCGGGCGCGTGAGTTCCTTTGCCGCCCGATGGCAAGGAGAAGGCATCGCTTTCGTGTTGAAAAAGACGTTCGCCGGGCGCGAGCGAGTGCTTCCTCTTTTCATCGAGCGCGACATGGGCTCCGTCCGTTCCGGTCGAGAAAACGAGATCAAGCGCGCGAAAGGATTTCATCTCGTCTCCATACTTCATATCCGCGGATACGATGTCGTGTTGGAGAATGTGATCAACGCGAATCAAGGGATCACCAGCGTGAAGAAAGTAACGTAACTCGAAGCCAAACAGAGGCTCACCGGCACGATCGAGATGATGCCCACGGGTCAGAATCACCACCCTTTGCGATCCGCTTTCCTCCACCGTGACGCTCTCGACGTGGCCGTTGAAAACGCGCCCGTCAGTGCTGGTGAGACGAGATTGAGGTAGCTTGGTGACCAGCCCAGCGGCGGTCTCGATGGTGCCGGTCCCGGTTTTGCGGTCGAGGACAAAACGGGTTTTCCCCGTGTCAACCGAGAGCGAGTTGCCGCTTTCCCGGAGCAAAGAATCAGCAGAATTTTTTTGCGGTTTGATGTCACCGCCGAAGGCGAGCGTGAGGTTCTTGATCTGCTTCGGTTTCAGTTCGACCCGCCCGCTGACGAGTAGCCATTTCACGGTGCGATCGGGCCAGCGGACAAGCGCGCGGCACTGTGCGGGGATCGCTTTTTCTCCATCGAAAAACGCAATGGCATCCGGATGGCCGAGGGCACCTTGCGGAATCGGCAAACCGAAAGTGACCGGCTCGTTGCGGGCTACGTCTGCCGTTTCGTGGACGGTCAGGGGAATCTCAGTTCGCTGTTCAAACCCCGTGGGAAATGGTTTTGGCGATGCGACTTCAATGACGTCCGACGAAAATGCCTGCGTTCCGGTCGTGACGTGGACCTGTAGAAAATGGGCTTGTCCGCGAGTGGCTGCGACGTCGAATCGATGATTGCGCAGGGCTTCGATTTCGGGGCTGCCAGCTTTCAGAGCAGCGGCAGAGGGGCCGCTCGTAACGTGGCAGATGGCCGGTACAGAAGTGGTGAAACGCACCCGCACGTACCATCGAGAGCCATCCTCGGCGAGCACCGCGTCTGTGCTGAGGTGCTCGATCGCAGATGCTTGCAGAGACTCCTCGGCACCCACTGACCTGACAGGATCAGGGACTCCCAAAAGTGACAGTAACAAGACAATCGTGACGAAGCCTGAATTGGCCAGACAGAGTTTGTTCAACGCACCATCCCATTCCAGTAAAGTACCATTGGTTTGCACTCCTCTCACTTCGCGGCCCTCCTACTTCGCGGATGGCGTGTTGTAAGTCGCTGCGGCAACTTTACGTGAAATCCGCCCGACCTCTAAAGCGAAGGAATGATGCTCAGGATTGATTGCAGGAGTTCAAACAGCAGCGTGCCGCTGTCTCCCGATTCGGTTCCATTATGTTATCTCGCATCCCCTTAACTTCGCAAGAAGCTATGGAGTTGGGGGACCACAAAGGGGAACGGAAATCCCCAGCCGTTCTGCTGACGCCGTTGCCCAACGAAAGAGCAGACATGCGTTATCAAATTCGCAGCGACCGATTCCCCTGGCCGACTGCGAAACCAAAGCGCATCGTCGCGATTAGAGAATCGGGGGAAGTCTTGTGGGATCGCCCACTGGCCGACGATGGAACGTTTCAGCACGACGAGCAAGCGTTTGCCTACCGATTGGAACCGTGAAAGCCAGCCTAGTTGCAATGCGTCAACTGTCCGGCAGCAATGTGGCTCGACGCTCCGCGTCGCGAGTGGTTCTAATAACACCGATGGCCGAGCCTCGGACGACATTCACACGAGAACTGTCTAAGGCGTACCGTCCGCATTGATTGGTTGGCCATAGCTGATCACCGTGATGCGCGCCCGAGGATTCACACCACCAGTCGTCTCGCAAGCAAAGACGGCCTGGTTGTCGCCAGCGGCAAGTTTTGGCACTGGGCCCTCTGGCTTGACGTCCTGGAGCAACTCGCCCTTGGGACCGTACAGCTTGCAATCTTCCACTGAAAAGAACTCCAGGTAGCTGCCGCTTTCCATAACAACCGGAAAGCGAAGCGAAACGCCACCGACTGTTACCTCGGGGTTGACGAGCTTCAGCGGAGCCAACGGAATTGCCTTGATCGGGCCAATCGAGCACGTCACGGGCTTTCCTGGTGGAAGGTTGTTGTACCACAGGCTCAGCGACTGCACCTGACTGAAATTCACCGACTCGCGATAGATCGAGTAGATTCCGCCGTAGGGCCACTGATAATCCGCGTGGCGGGCACCTTCCGGTTCAACGAGTTCGAAGTATCGCCAGCCGGTGAAGTCGATCGGAATGTAGTGGTCGCCGATCCCGTGCGAAAGGTGCGGCGGGCTATGCAGCTGCACATTGAGTACCTGCTGCTGCCCGTCACCGTGGACCCACATCCCCAATGCCTGCTCTTGGCTCAAGTTCAGAGGAGGATCGAACGTCGTTTCCATCTTCGTCCATGATGCCTGGGACGTTGGCCGGCCATTGATCGCGGTGAAGCGACCGCTGGCACCGCCGACTTTCGCCACTTCATGTTCATGCGACACCGTGAGATCGCTGGCGACGTTTTCCGCAGCCGCTCGCGCCGGAAATTCGATCGTCTCGAAATCGACGACGGTCTTGTTTCGAGAGGCGTCATACGAGCCGGTTCCCATGAGCACCTCGATGCGGAGTTTTAGCGGCTGGGCGGCGAAGTCGTTGGTGACATTCCACGCGCTGTCCGATCCGTCAGCGCTACTCACTTTGTGCCGTTGGTAGCGAACTGGCTCGAAATGCCAGCCTTCTTCAAGATTGCCAACAAGTCGAAACTCATCGCCGATCACGCGAAGTTTTTGTTTGATGGAATCGGGAACCACGCCCGAATAACGAAGATCTTCGTAGCGGCGGATGATGCTGGCCAGCCGCGGCAGAGCCGCGACGCTGCCGATGTTCGTTGGATCGATCCCCATCAGCGAGAAGCCCGTGTCGGTTCCTAAGCACTTACCCATCAGGTATTCGATGTCGTCGGGAAAAGTTGGCTCGCCCTGCGGGTCCGTCCACGTTTTGAAAGCCCACCAGCCCAAATGAGCCGGTAGGAAACTGCGATGGGCCGCATCATTCGCTTGACAGTGTAAATCGATAAATTTCTTATGGCTCCGCGTCGGGTGGTCCCAGGCCCCGAGCCTGGACCGCACGACCCACAGATGGTGGTGGAACGTGCTCATCTCCATCAGCGCTGGCCGATCGAGTCGCTCGAAGATCTCGTAAACAAATTTCGAACCATAGTGCCAGCCGTTCTCCCTTCCGCCCAGGATATCTTCGCCATCCAGGGCGTCGAGATACATCATGTCGAATCCGCAAGTGTTGAACGCTTCGGCGGTCTTGGCCGCCACTTCCTCCAGCAGAGTCGTCTCGGGATCGGGGACGAACAAACCGAAGCACTCTTTGAGATGATGAACTTTGGCACCCGCCAAGTGCGCTGCGGCTTGCGTACCGTGGGCACCGCGTCGGCAACCGGTGAAGCCATACGGTGCCTGCTTGTCGATGCCCGTATAAATGATCAACTCGTCGTCGATCTGCAGGGTGACGCTGTTGCGGACAAAGAACCCGGTAATGGTCGACATCGCTTCGGTTGCTTCCGTCACACGAAGCGTATCCCCTTCGGCAGCCAGCGCTTCGGCCAGCGTAAAAGTGGCGTCTTTCGCCAATCGCGGATCGGGAATCGGCGTGACCCAAGGACACCTCTTATCGATGAAAAAGGCGTAGGTGTGCAAGCCAGCCGCGATATCCGCTGCGTGAAGCTTGTCGATGACCGCCTTCAGGCTGGCCAGTCCCTCGGGATAGGTTTGTGGATTTGGCAGGCAGTCGCCGAAACGAAAGGAGCTGCCACCGTGGAAATCGATCTGGTTCATGCCGAGCGTCTTGCACAACGCGATCCACTCGTCGACCTTGTCCTCGGAGAGGCCGCCGAAGTTGAAGACGTAAGACCCTTGATTGATCGCCTGGCCAAAAGCGAAAGGGCCGCCGATCGCCGATTGGGGCAGTTCGTCAGCCTCGGTCACGACCTCCTGCAGTACTTGGCGAAGTTTGTCTGGAGGACAGCCGATGACGGCGACCTTCGCGCCC
Organism: Planctomycetota bacterium; assembly: GCA_963204995.1. Taxonomy (GTDB): domain Bacteria; phylum Planctomycetota; class Planctomycetia; order Pirellulales; family Pirellulaceae. Next base: position 4,686 of record CAUJKL010000428.1, read on the forward strand.
ACCTGTCCGAATCGCGGGTAGCAGAAGGCCCGCAGTCGCGAATTGGCTTTCGGAATCTCCGTCACGTTCGTCTTCAGGTTCAGCGCCAAGGCACACCCGGCAAAGGATTCGTCAGCGGTCCCCTGCAAGCTCAGCGGAATATCGACCATTGTCAGCTCTTCGGCTTCCGGGCCTTCGACCGTCAGCACCTCAAAAACGAGATAGTGCGGCCGAATATCGATGCCGATAGTCGCCCGCACGCCACTCTCGCCGAAAGAGATCACCAGCTTTCCTTCTGCATAGGCCGCCTCGGTGGCGGCAAATTGCTGGCCAGCAATCTTTACTTGCGCACAGGGTCCAGCACCGCCGACCCGCAAGTGATCCTGGCCGTCGCGCACATCGGTGAAGCGCCGCGTTTGGCCGTCAGCACCAATGACAAGTCGGACGAATTCGTTCTCCAGCGTCCAGTCTGTCGCCAGCGCGGGAACCGCCGCTGTGGCCATCAGGCCGACAGACAAGTAGAAAATCCAGAAGCGATACCTGCGGAATTGAAGCATTCGTGTCAGCCTTGCAATTTAGTTTTGAGTCGGTTTGGTTGAGGAAGAAGAACTCATCGTCGTTGGCACCACCCACGGTGCTGCGTGTATTTGCCAGGACACCGCAGTCGTGACGTCGTTGAAGTCAATTAAGGTGATCAGGGTTGAATTAAACTTACTCGCGCGTAGCTTAGTGTCATCGGGATACCGTTGTCGGTACAACGCTGAGACACCACAAAATACCGGCGATCATAAACCTCTTCATCTGAATTGCTCCGGAAGGCCGAGTCTGACTTTTTGGCTCTGTGGTCATTCTCTAGTACACTTTGGCGGTCTTGACGAGTACACGCACTTGGTCGCTCACGACGTTCTCGAAGTTGAGCACAATGCGATTTGCACCGGGGACAAGACTGGGTAACGTTCCCGCCAGCTCGCCCGAAGCCACTTCCACACCATCGACGTTGACAACTTGCCAATGCTGTTGATTGCGGCAGACCAACCGCTGGCCCACCGCCAACCTCGCCGGGAACTGCACCACGCTGTCGCCAATCGTGAGCGTTGGGGTATCGAGATAGGCTGCTTCGCCCGATGCGACACCATTGACCAGGCGTTCACCGAGTTTTTCTACGGCAACTTCGATCTCCAGCAGTGGGCTGGCATGACTCGTTTGATCGTTGGACCCGCCACGCCGGGCAATGATGCTCCAAACATTATCGATCGCGTCAAGACGAGTCACCACGCGAGGGATATCATATTCCCGATCCAAGCGTGCCCAGTTGACTTCGGACAGGTCGCGAAGATCGCCGAATGGAGTGCCTAACGAGATGACAGTAACTTCCGCTCGGGCACTGGAGTCCGGCGATGCGGTGCAGGCGAAGCTTAACGAATTAGAACCGTGAGCGAAGGTGGGAAACGTGTCAGCCCGTGGTTGAAACCGCTGGAGCAGCTCACCACGCTCATCGTAAAGCACACAATCTTCGACGTTCTCCAGTTCAATGTACTGGCCGGATTGCATCGTGACTGGGAATGTGATGCTGTGTGAACCGACTTGCAGAGTAGGATTACTGAGCTCTGCCTTGCGGCTCGCCAGCGAATGAATCGGACTCAGCAGTATATCGACTTGCCCCTTGGCAGGGATTTCATTTAAGAACACGTTCACTTCGCTAACGTGGGCTCGATCGAGTCCGTTGCGGTAAACCGCATGGCTGCCGCCGCTGACGTCGTAAGGCCAAACGTAGTCGCTACTCCGCTCGGCATCACGTTCTCGAAACAGCAACTCCACATAACGCCAGCCGACAAAGTCGAGATCGACGTAGTGATCTGACAGACCCCCGAGGTGCTCCCGAGGTGTGCGAACCTGAATATTCAATAATGCGCCGCTGCCGTCCCCTTTGACCCACAACCCCATCGCGTCGCCTGGCAAGATACTGAAATAAGGATGCTTATAGGTCGTGCCGATTTGGGACCAGGCACCGCGCGAGGTATCGCCAGAGTTGGTTGCTCGGAAACGCAAGCTGTGACCAGCGGCGCGAACGTCGCCGGTTTCCAATTCCAACTGGCTTTTAACGCCCGCTGCATCACGACGATTGTTCAATTTTTCAAGATCCGCGAAGTCGGCAAGCACCACTGCTTGGTCATTCTCGTAGTCAGCCACGCTGTAGAGCGCTTCGAGTCGCATGCGCAGTGGTTGGGATGGCGACGGGTTTTCGACCGTCCATTGATCTCGCCTCAAACTCTCCGCCGGTGCGGACGCGATCTCGGCTGATGATTCCGAGTTGCCTCTGCTGACTCGATGGCTTGCAAAATGGGCGGGGGTGAGTTTCCACGCACCATTGTCGTCCAGTCGCAAGCGAAATTCGCGACCCGGTTCGCGCAGCCGCTGCAGCGTCGATTCGTCAAAATAGCGAGCCAACCGGATACGTTCGTACCATCCCAGGATGGTGAGTTGTTCTTCCATGCGAGCATTCCAAGGCTTACCGCTGGCATGCACACCTTGGATCGACATGGGTCCGTCAATCGACAGATTCTTTGCGGCGAAATACTCCATTTCATCCGGAAAGTGGCCGCGTGCGGTCTCGGACGGGCCGCGCGGTGCCCACCATCCCAATTGCGGCTCCAACAACTCGCTCATTCGGAACTGTGAGGCGAGGCGGATATGTGCGTCGTGAAATTGTTTCATTCCCCATATCGGATGGTCCCAAGCACCCAAACGCGAGTGGAACCACCAACTGTTGTGTCCCCATTCACTGGCTTCGGTGATTGCACTGTTGAGGCGTTTAAATATGGCCCACCGCATGGCGTCGATTCCATACCGGCTGCCCATCCCTTCGGAACCATCAAAATAAATCATCCGCAGCCCACATTCGTTGTAGACTTGGGCGATTTGATCGGCCAATTCACCCGCGAGTGGACTGTCAGGCTCCGGGTAAAACGCGAGGTATCGCTGTCGCAAGTAATCGACCGCCGTGTCTTGAGGATGAGCCGCGGTTTTCGTTCCAAACGCTCCCCGTTCACACTCCAGGAAGGCATAGGGGGCCGTATGGGAGATGCGCGAATAACGGACCAGTTCACTACCCAAACGCAACGCGTTCCCGTTACCCGAGTAGCTCCAGATCAGATCGTGCCCGGTCGCCGGCGGTTCGTTGATCAAGATCGTCGTGTCGGTGGCTGAGTTTGGCTTGGAAAGCGTGTAGCTTTGGGAAGCGATCAAATCCGGCGACGCAGCGGGTGTGACCCAAGGATCATTTGTACTGATGCAGGCCGTCAGTGTGTGGAAGCCGGGAATGAGTCCAGCAGCACGGATCCGCTCAGCCGTCGTCTTCATGTCGCTCAACCCATTGGGGAAATAGGCGGTTCGCGGTTGGTAATGACCGAGCGACTGCCACCAGCCGTGCAAATGGATGTTCGTGAAACCGCCCCGGCGCGCCAAATCGATCCAGGCGTCGGTATCCTTGGCCGCCAAATCGGCAAACAGGTAGGAGCCACGCACTGGCTCAGCACCGATCGCCCAAGGTCCGCCGAAATCCGACTGCGGTACCAATTCGTTCTTAGCCATCGCACGCAGCATCGGAATCAACTGTGCTCGCGGGCCGGCGGCCAGACCGACGGAGTGGCCGGTCAGTCCGTGCTCGGCGGTGGTCGTCGCCTGCATCCGCACGGGCCGACCACTGAATGAGACTCCAACTTCTAACGCCAAGCTGCGCAGACAAACACCGGAGGTATCGTCCGATGCAAGACCCGCCATTGAACCAATGTATTGATGCGGCTCTGGTGCAAGTTGTAGCAATGTCAGTCGCTGTACATCGGCGACATCAACGGCGACAGGAGTCACCACAAAATAGTCATCTTTGGCCTCCATGCGGAGCGATACACTTCCGCCTGCCTGAGGAAACTCGGCTACCAGAAGCCCGTCGGAAATGTGCATGCGGCGCGCCTGCAACGTTCGTCCTGATACTTGCTGGACGGTCACCATTGGTGCCGACTGTGCGATCAATTCACGGCCACTTGCATCTTCGGTGAGTGAAAGAATACTGGCATCGTCACCGATACGAATGGTTGCATTTCGAGTTTTAAGACTGAGTAATTCCTTTGCGTTGGTGCTGGCGCGGCCGAGGTCCGTGTAGTGTGCTGTATCGCGATGGATCGGCTTGGCGATTGCCTGGACTCCGGCGGCATCCAATGCACGTCCATAAATCCGCACGTCGTCAATCAACCCCTGATGGCTAACCTCGCCACTC
>CAUJKL010000429.1 GCA_963204995.1 Planctomycetota bacterium
GTCAGAGGCTGCCCATTCTCGATACATTCCTGTTGGTATCTTCACAAACTGATTGGTAACCGCGATGGGCCAGCGAATACTTATCACCTGGGTCGGTCACACCGACCTGAAAGCGATGGCGGCTACGTATCCTGCCGCCAAACGCAAGTTGATCGCCGACGTCATCAAGGCCGAGATCGACGGAAACCCCGGCCCAGGTCCCGTCAAGGCACTCCTGGATAAAGAGAAGTTCCAGCAGATTCATCTGCTTAGCAATTACGGCGCGGACGTTACCAAGCAGTTTGCAAACTGGCTAAAACGCCGGGCTGTCACTCACAATGTGGAACTGAAGAACCCATCGGACCACGGTCAGATTCTTGACGTAGTTCGTCCCTTGCTCGAATCGATCGATGTTCGGGTGGGCGATGAGCTCTGTTTTCATCTAAGTCCCGGCACGCCAGCCATGGCTGCCATTTGGATATTGCTCGGCAAGAGTCAGTATCCTGCCTCGCTTTTTCAAACCCATTTCGACAAAGTGTGGCAGACAGAGATCCCGTTCGACATCACGACTGATGTACTGCCTCAGCTGCTCAGGGAACCGGATCGGTTATGGCAGCATCTTGCCGCAAAGACACCGCAGGAAATTCGCGGCTTCGAGGGGATCGTTGGCAAGAGCGAAGCGATTCGCATGGCAGTCGGACGCGCCCAGCGAGCCGCAATCCATGACGTTCCCGTTCTTATCCTCGGCGAAAGCGGCACAGGCAAAGAGATGTTCGCCGAAGCGATTCACTATGCCAGCCCGAGGCGGAACAAGAAGCCCGTTCTTATCAATTGCGCCGCGATTTCCACCAACTTGCTCGAATCCGAATTGTTTGGCCACGAAAAAGGCTCGTTCACCGGAGCAGACAAGAACCGCAAGGGAGCCTTCGAGTTAGCCGATGGAAGTACGTTGTTTTTGGATGAAGTCGGTGAATGCGATCTGGATATGCAGGCCAAACTGCTCCGCGCACTCCAGCCGCCTCCCAAAGAAGGCCCGTGCTGTTGTGTATTTCGCCCCGTAGGAGCCAGCGAGGACATTAAGGCCGACGTTCGTGTCGTCGCGGCAACTAACAAAGACCTTACCAAAGCCGTCGAAAAGGGCGAGTTTCGCGAGGATCTGTTGTATCGGCTCTCCATTGTTACGGTGAAATTGCCGCCGCTCCGCGAACGTGAAGACGACCTCGCCGTGCTGGCAGAATCACTGCTACTCGATATTAACCGGCGTCTAAAGCAGCGCCGAGAAACCGGATACCAGGACAAATCCATTTCTGACGACACAAAACGGTTTATGCAGCGATACCACTGGCCTGGAAATGTCCGGGAATTGTCAAACGCGCTGTTACAAGCGGCAGTAATGGCAGAAGGAACCGTACTTCATCCACACGACATCGCCGCCGCGATCGCAGATTTACCGGGAAGAAAGAACGACGACGTCCTGAATTGCCCACTCGGTGATGGCTTCGCAATCGAGGCAAAACTCGAAGAAATCCACGCTCATTTCATTCGCCGAGCCATGATCGAAGCCGGTGGCAAGGTCACCAAAGCGGCGAAGCTGCTGGGCATGAAACATTACCAGACACTTTCGGCACAGCTCGATCGACTGGGTATTGAATACGAGGCCGACGAATCATGAACAGACCATACCAAGCTCGCTCGCGAGCAGAGAAATCGACTTTGGCGCAGCCATTGCTCTTAGCTCCTGCCTCAAGTCATGACACAACAACAAACAGTCGACTGACAGAACTGACTACCTCGTCGTCGAACGGGGGTACATGCAGATGAAGACTATCAACTTTGAATTCCTCAAACCGAAGTGGGAGGCGTTGGCGAACATTGCCGGCTTTGCCGAGCAATACGTCCACGCCGATCCTTCGAGTGCGCTGGTGAAGTTGCGTCAGTTCTGTGAACAGGTCGTCGAACACATCTATGGACAACACCATCTACCAAAGCCGTATCAGTCGGGACTGAACGATCTGCTTCATGAGTATTCCTTCAAACAAGCCGTTCCCCCGGTCGTCATCTCAAAACTTCACTCCTTACGTGTTCAAGGCAATAAAGCCGCTCACGGCGAAGGCGTTGGCCCACAACAATCACGCTGGATTCTTCAGGAAGCGTATGACCTCGCCAAGTGGCTCGTGCTCACTTACGACCATGCCGACGTTGCCACGCTCCCGCCATTTCATGAACCAGAGCCGCCATCAACTCGTGATCCTGCTGAACTGCGTCGAGAGAAGAAGGCGATCCTTGAACGCCTCGCCAAACAGGAAGCTCAGACCGACAAGCTCCTGAAGGAACTGGATGCCGAACGGAAGAAGGCTAAGAAAGCCGAAGCGACTGCGGAAGAATTGCAGGCCGCCATCGCCGCTGGCCAGAAGTCTGCCAACACACTTCAGTTTGATGAAGCAACAACTCGCCAGCGTCTCATTGACAGCCAACTTGTGTCCGCAGGCTGGGATGTGGGCGCGAACGGTACCCAAACCGATGAAGTCGGCCAGGAAGTCAAAGTCGTTTACGTTGGTGACCACACGGGCGAAGGACGCGCTGACTACGTTCTTTATCGAACACAGGACGGGCGAGCTCTCGCCGTCATCGAAGCCAAGAAGACATCCGTCGACCCCGAAGTCGGACGTGAGCAGGCACGAATCTATGCCAGTGCCATCGCCGCAACACAGAACGGCCATCGTCCGATCATCTTTTGCACCAACGGCTACGAGATCACTATCTGGAATGATGCCAACGACGAGCCGCCTCGTCAGACGTTCGGTTTCTATTCAAAGGACAGCCTGGAATACCTGCTGATTCAGAATCAGGATCGTCGTCCGCCGGATCAGATCAAGGTCAACACCGAGATCACGAATCGGATGTACCAAATCGAGGCCATCAAACGCGTAACAGAGCGGTTTGCGACCAAGCACCGTCAAGCGTTGATCGTGCAGGCAACGGGAACCGGTAAGACACGCGTCGCCATTGCGTTGTGCGATGCGATGATCAAAGCCGGTTGGGCACGCCGAATCATGTTCCTCTGCGATCGCCGCGAGCTGCGTAAGCAGGCCAAGGAGAATTTTCAGAAGTACCTCGACGAACCGCTCGTTTACGTCACAGCCAACACGTACAAGGAACGCGAGCATCGCATCTATCTGGCAACCTATCCAGCCATGATGAAGGTTTACGAATCGTTCGACGTTGGCTTCTTCGATTTGATCATCTGCGACGAATCACACCGCAGCATCTACAACCGATACCGCGATCTGCTGTTGTACTTTGATGCCTACCAGGTCGGCCTGACCGCCACTCCGGTCAAGTTCATTGCTCGTAACACCTATGGCCTTTTTGGCTGCGAAGACAAAGACCCCACGTCGCACTACAGCTACTCCGAGGCCCTGAACGACGCGGCCGGTCCATTCCTTGTTCCCTTCAAAGTGAAAACGCTCACCACGGACTTCACGCGCCGGGGCATCAAGTATTCACAACTGACGGACGAACAGCGTGAGCAACTGGAAGAAAACGAGGCTGATCCTGAGGCCATCGAATACGAATCGCATGAGCTCGACAAGAAGGTCTTCAACCTGCCGACGATCCGTATCATCCTCGAGAACCTGATGAACAACGGCATTCGCGATACCACCGGTTCGCACGTTGGCAAGTCCATCATCTTCGCTCGGAACCACAACCACGCCATCATTCTGCAAAAGCAGTTCCGCAAGCTATTCCCTCAGTACGGCGGCAACTTCTGCAAAGTGATCGACAACCACGAACCCCGTGCGGAGGAGTTGATCGAGGAGTTCAAGAAAGCGGAATCCGGATTCAACATCGCGATCTCCGTCGACATGCTCGACACGGGTGTCGACGTTCCCGAAGTTGTCAATCTGGTCTTTGCCAAACCGGTCTTCTCCTATGTGAAGTTCTGGCAAATGATCGGTCGTGGAACTCGACTCTGCGAAAAGCTGTTTGGCACCGACGACGACGGCAAGCCGATCGACAAATCGTATTTCCAAATCTTCGACCACTGGGACAACTTCAAGTATTTCGACGAGCTCGACGAGGAATCAGAGCCTCGCCCAAGCAAATCGATGTTGCAGCGACTGTTTGAAGCCAGGATGGAACTCGCCGACGCTGCCCTCAACAAGCCAGACATCCCGACGTTTGACATCGCCGCCGAACTGCTCACCAAAGACGTGGCCGATCTGCCGGACAAGACGATCAGCGTGAAAGAGAAGTATAAGGAAGTCCACACGGCTCGAAACCCAGAGATTATCAAGCAGTTCGACCCGGCAACCGTTGCCATGCTGCGGCAGGACATTGCTCCGCTGATGCAATGGCGGTCGATTGCTGGCGACACCGACGCCTACAAGTTCGATCTGTTGATGTGCCGTTTGGAAACCGAATGCCTGCGGGGTACACCGCGATTCGACGACTTCAAGGCCGAGTTCCTGAACCAGCTGACACAACTGTCGATGCACCTGAATCAGGTTCGTGCCAAAGCCGACGTCATCAGCAAAGTACGAGGTGCCGCGTTCTGGACCGACGTAACCGTCGCCGATCTGGAAGCCGTTCGCAGTGAGCTGCGTGGCATCATGAAGTACCGAGCCACCGGCGGAACCACGGCATTGCCGCCCAAAGTGCTGGATGTCGTCGATCACAAAGAACTGGTTGAGGAACAGGACTACAAGCCCAAGCTCGACGGTCTGGACCTTGCCCAGTACCGCAACCGCGTCGAAAGCGTCTTGCGCAAACTGTTCGATCAGAACGAAGTGCTGCAACGGATCAAAGCCGGTCAGGACGTCAGCGAAGACGACCTGCAAGCGTTGGTCTCACTGGTGCTGACTCAGGAACCGGACCTCAACCTGTCCGACCTGCTGGAATACTACCCGGAAACCGCTGGCCATCTTGACCTGGCGATCCGCAGCATCATCGGACTCGATCCCGAAGCGGTCAAACATCGCTTCAATACGTTCGTGCAGAAGCACACCACCATGAACTCAATGCAGCTGCGTTTCATGCAGATGCTGCAAAACCATATTGCCAAATACGGTTCCATCGAAATCGAACGGCTCTACGAAGAACCGTTCACCACGCTGTCAGCAGACGGCGTCGATGGCATCTTTGGCGATGACCAGATTGACGACCTTTTAGAAATCATCGGGGCGTTTCGTCCCACGGACACCTGATGCGGACCTTGACCGATGCAACGCACTTTCGACTTCGATGCTGAGCTGCGTTCATCTATCCGAGCCGCGACCAGACAACACACTGACGAATACACAGTTTCCGCGTTTCATCGCGGAACAGAGCCAATACTGGATTTAGGGAAGAAATCAATGATCACCGGAGCTCTCCGAAGCAAGATCGACCGACTGTGGCTGGAATTCCACTCGGGCGGCATCACCAACCCTCTCACCGTGATTGAACAGATCACGTATCTGATGTTCCTGCGCCTGCTGGACATCGCCGAGATGCGGAACGAAAAGAAAGCGGCCCGCTCGAAGAAGCCGTTCAAACGTGTCTTTGCTAACCCCGAAGCCGATGGCACCAAGGGACACAGCGAACAGCATCTGCGTTGGCATCGTCTGCGGACGGTCGATGGCCCGGCCCTCGTGCAGTTGATGATGGCACCAAAGACCAAGGAAGACCCGGCAGGCGGTGTCTTTGCCCATCTCAAAGACATGTCGACCGAGCAAACCACCTTCGGGGCGTTCATGAAGGACGCTCAGTTCCTGGTCATCAAGCCGCAGCTGCTGGTCAAGGCGATGGAGCTGATCGAAGACCTGCCGCTGGAAAAGGGCGATACCAAGGGCGACCTGTACGAGTACATGCTCGGCAAGCTGACCACCGCCGGCATCAACGGCCAGTTCCGTACCCCGCCGCACATCATCCGCATGATGGTTGAGGTTGTTGATCCCGAACCGCAGTGGAGAATCTGCGACCCGGCCTGCGGCACCGGCGGCTTTCTGGTCCGCTTGATGGAGTACCTACAAAAGAAATACACGTCACCTGAAGGCATCATCACCGAGGAGATCGAAAACGAAGACGGCTCAAAGGAAACCAACACCATCTACACGGGCGATCTGCTGGAGCAGTACCGCAGCCACATTCAAAACGACATGTTCTACGGCTACGACTTCGACGCCACCATGCTCCGCATTGCTGCGATGAACATGATGTTGCACGGTGTCGAGAATCCGCATATCGAAAACCGCGACACGCTCTCCAACGCCTTTGTTGAAGCCTGCCCAGCGGTCGCGGAAGACGCCTTCGATCTGATCCTGGCCAATCCGCCGTTCAAGGGAAGTCTCGACGCGGAGCTGGTTCACAAGTCGCTCACGTCTGCCGTCAAGACAAAGAAGACGGAGCTGCTGTTCCCGGCCCTGATGCTGCGAATGCTCAAGCCCGGCGGCCGCTGTGCCGTGATTGTCCCGGACGGCGTGCTGTTCGGTTCCTCGAACGCTCATCAAAAGCTACGAGGAATGATCATCGACGATCATCAACTCGATGCGATCATCAAGCTGCCGTCTGGAGTGTTCAAGCCGTACGCCGGCGTCGCCACCGCGATCATGATCTTCACCAAATCCGGCGAGACGCAGGACGTCTTCTTCTACGACGTCGAAGCCGATGGTTTTAGCCTCGACGACAAACGCCAACGGGTGAAAGAGAACGACCTGCCGGATGCGGTTGCCCAATGGAAGAAGTGGGACAACGGCAACGGGAAGAAACACTTCAAAGACCGCAGCAAGAAAGCGTTCTTTGTGACTGCCGACGAAATTCGGGCTGAGAAGTATGACCTGTCGATCGGTCGATACAAGGAAGTTCCCTACCAGGAACCGGATTACGACAAACCAACTGACATCCTGAAGCGATTGACAAAACTTGAAACTTCAATCGCCAGCGACCTGAAAGAGCTGGAAGGGATGTTGAAATGAGCGAAACCAATGGCCATACGCTAGGCGATGTCGCGAGCTTCATTCGCGGCATTACCTTTACACCTGATGACGTCACGCTGCCCTTCGAGAAGGGAACGGCTGTCTGCATGCGTACTAAGAACGTCCAGGCAGACTTGGACGAGGACGACTTGATTGCCGTTCCAAAGTCTTTCGTGCGACGAACCGAGCAGTACCTGACTGAGGGCGACATGCTGGTGTCCAGCGCCAATAGTTGGAACCTCGTTGGCAAATGCTCGTGGGTTCCAAAACTGGATTACGAAGCAACCGCAGGAGGCTTCATTTCGATCCTCCGCGCGGACCGTAAGCAAGTTGACCCTCGATATTTGTACCACTGGTTTGCTGCGCCACGTACACAACACGAGGTCCGCCTATGTGGGCGACAGACAACGAACATCTCGAATTTGAACTATGAGCGGTGTCTCAACCTCCCGATTCCGTTGCCGAAGTTGGAGGAGCAGAAGCGGATCGCCGCCATCCTCGACAAGGCCGACGCCATCCGCCGTAAACGGCAGGAGCGTCTCGCAGTTTATGTAGATTTGCTAGAGGCGGCTTACCTCGAACGTTTCGGGTTCCCATTGGCAACAGAGGGGCGTTGGCCGATGGTTCCTCTTAAAGCGTTGGCAAAATTCAAACGCGGGAAATTCACACCTCGGCCGAGGAATGACCCTCGATACTACGGAGGCGAATATCCGTTCATTCAAACTGGAGAGTTGACAAACTGTGATGGATATCTCCGTACGTGGCGACAAACTTTGAACAAAGAAGGAACCAAAGTCAGCAAATGTTTCCCTCCTGGAACGGTGTGCATCGCGCTTGTTGGAGCAACGATCGGGGAGACCGCAATTCTAGACTTTGAGTCGTATTTCCCGGACAGTCTTATCGGTATACAACCAAAGCCGAAAGAATCAACGCCGGAGTTCATCGAGTACACTCTGCGATTCTACAAACCGTGGTTTCGTAACAGAGCGCCAGAAACGGCTCGCGCCAATATCAATGTCCAAACGCTTGAATCGCTGACGGTGCCGCAAGCTCCAATCGACCTGCAATGTCGCTTCTCCGAGACCTACAAGCAGTTGGACAAATTGCGAACTCAAGAGAGCGAAGCGATCAAGCTGTCAGACGACTTGTTCAACTCTCTCGTCCAACGAGCCTTCAAGGGGGAGCTGTAGGTGAGCGGTGATCTGACGCAGGCAACCGTATTCTATTCATGGGAGTCCGATCTCCACGGCAAGACCACGCGCAACCTTATCGAGGGCTGTCTCAACACGGCCATCCGTCAACTTGGCCGTGAGGACGATCTGGACGTCGTCCCCAGTCTCGACCGCGATACCAAAGGCGTCAGCGGGTCGCCGGTCATACTCGACGCCATCCTGGAAAAGATCGACAACTGCACCGCCTTTGTCGCTGATGTTTCCATCATCAACTCGGCCGACGTCCGCCGCGATCCACCAGCACGCCCGACGCCGAATCCCAACGTTTCAATTGAACTGGGATACGCCATCAAATCATGTGGCTGGGACCGCATTCTGCCTGTCTGCAACGACTTCTACGGCCCGATCGACCAACTCCCGTTCGACATCCCGGAACGCCGAGTCATCTCCTACACGCTGTCCCAAGACCCAACGCCAGAAGAAGTCAAAGCCGCCAAGGAAAGGCTGGCGGGGATCTTCAAAAGCCGCCTGAAAGACATTCTCAAACTCACCCGCCAGTCCATCCTCGACATCCAGTTCTGTGATCTGGACACAGAGCAATTGTTAGGGCACGAGCTTGAATGCAGCGTAACGTTGGTCGAGTTCTCCGATGTTCGCGACCACAAATTTCCAAAGTCAGTCCGAAACAGCGGGCCATTCGGTGGCATCGATCCGCTCACAAACTCCAACTACTTCGAGGAAGTTGGTAAGTACACATTCTGCCGTAACTTGACACAACGCGTCGCCTTTGCAATCACGAACAACTCTTCCGAGTCTCTAAAGTCGCCTCGGCTTGAAATCAAGATCGATACGCCTGACTTTCCACTGGCCGCCTACGATGAAGAGTCGTTTCCTGACGAACCAAGCTACAGCGTGCGACTCGGTCGCGGCTTTCGCAGCGCGTTAGCGGCTACGCCGCCGAACTGGCTTACCGTTAAGACCGGCGAGGAGCAGACGATAATCCGCGCCGAACTTGAATCGATCCAGGCAAAGCGAACGGCGTGGACGTCATGCTGTTTTCTTGGAACAACGAAGTCGCCGGAAATCACCCTCAAGTGCCGAATATTTGCTGACAATCTCCCGCAGCCTTTTGAGCAGCAACTCACCATGCGGTTCAACGTTGGCGAACAGAGCAAAACGTTACAGGAGTGGATCGATGCCGACTTCCTGGCAACTTTAGTAGAGATGCCAGAGCCCACGGAGCCAGCAGAATGAACGAAGCTTATCTCACCGACGACGTAAGTCTCCGCAAGAACGATTTCTTCATTCACCTTACTCGCGACTTGCGAGTTTACTGGGTTGTCTGTGCCGAGTTTCGCATTGATAAGAAGTCGAAGATCGACGTGCAAAAGGACGATCCGCCAAATTCATGGCGATCTATGGCTGCGTATCCGTATTTGAAGCATCTCGATCTCAGTAGACACCTCACCGATGAGAGTCTTTGGCGTGATCAACTTCCCGGAATCACCGGGATAAACTGTGCTGAGTTCCCCAAACCCAAAGAAGACCGCATTGAGTATCTGGAAACGGTCACCACCGATGCCAATCGACTCGACGCCGACATTGTGTTCTGGGATCTGAGTACCGGAATCGCCACCGACAAAAAGAACGAAGCAGCCAAGTCGAAAAGGAATGCCGATCCCTGTTACATCTATTGGGATGAACTGCGGTGGGTCGTGAAAGCAACAAACGGAATCACCTGTGTTTACCAGCACAAGCCGCAGTATGGCAGTTGGGAGTCTGTGTGGACAATTTACGAGA
>CAUJKL010000430.1 GCA_963204995.1 Planctomycetota bacterium
TGTCACGACGTTCGATGATTCAATCGATGGTTGGTGGGTCGATGCTGCTGCCGGGAATCCTCTCGGAGCTATTGGCCGAGAACGAGGTGAGGAGCAGCGACTCGTCTTCGCAACCACTGACGCCGAAGCCGCCGCACTTCGCTCCGAAGGCGAAACGCGTGATTTTCTTGTTTGCCACGGGCGGCGTCTCGCACATCGAAACGTTCGATCCCAAGTCGTCTGCGAATGGGCGAGACGGCAGCGGCAAGGACAAGCTCATGGGTAGCGTGTTCCCCTACAGCACGAACAAACGCTGTGGAACGGAAGTGACCGACCTGTTCCCGCACCTGCGAGAATCGATGGACGAGATTTGTGTCATTCGGTCGATGAAGTCTGCACACTTTGACCACACCGAGGCCGCAGTCGGCATGCACACCGGCTCGCCGACGTTTGCGCGCCCGAGCATGGGTTCGTGGATCAGTTATGGACTCGGCACATTCAATCAGAACCTCCCTTCGTTCATCGTGATCGCACCGCATCTCCCTTACGGAGGGACGCAGGTGTATGCCAGCGACTTTCTGCCCGCTTATCACCAAGGGACGCGCGTCATTCCCGGCGAGCAGCCCATCGAGAACCTCACGCCGCGAACGAAGCTCCGCGAGATCCAGGAATTGGAGCTTGGCCTTACGGATGCCTTCAATCGAAGCCACCTAAAGTCGCGCCAGGACGACCTGCAACTGGCCGCACGGATCAAGTCGTTTGAAACAGCCTTTCAAATGCAAACGGCGGGACCCGAAGCGCTCGACGTGAGTGGCGAGACGCAGGCCACGCTCGACGAGTACGCACTTAAGCCCGGCGAGAACACGGGTTTCGGCTGGCAATGCCTGGTCGCGCGACGATTGGCCGAACGCGGAGTTCGCTTCATCGAGCTGATCGATACGGGTTCGCGGCCCAACTGGGATTCACACGGCGAAATGAACGAGCACGTGCCACTGGCGAAAGCCGTCGACCAACCCATTGCCGCGTTGATCAAAGACCTCAAGCGGCGAAGTATGTTGGAAGACACGCTGATCGTGTGGGCCACCGAATTCGGTCGCACGCCAACCAAAGAGGGCAAGCACGGTCGCGGCCATCACGGCGATTGTTTTTCGGTGTGGCTGGCCGGCGGTGGCATCAAGGGCGGTGTCGTTCATGGCGAAACCGACGAGATCGGCAAGTCCATCGTGCGCGACAAGGTGGAAGTCCACGACTTGCACGCGACGATCCTGCACCTGCTCGGCATCAACCACACCAAGCTCACTTACCGCCACGCCGGTCGCGATTTCCGCTTGACCGACGTTCACGGCAACATCGTCAAGGAAATCCTGTCGTAGAGGTCACGCTTCCACCGTGATTGGTAGTTGCTCAATTGCAGAGTGGCCGGACTTTCGGAAAGGACGAGGAAGCGGTTGCCCAATTCCCTTATCGTCAATCGTCCGACAACGGAACGTATATTCGCCTGGGGCAAGGCCCGGGAGCAATGTTGCCCAATGAGCCATCGACAATCGTATCGGCCATGTCGTCGGCTGGCCTGTTTCATCGTCAAAGCCCATCGTTGACGGCGGAATGCGATTGTCGGCGATGCCACCACCCCAAACTTCCGGAGGCGGCAAGATCTTGGCGTCGCTCCAAGGTGCCTGCGCGAAGTAACGATCGTTTGGCGGAAGTTCTTCTCCGTCTTTTTGCACCCACACTTGCACTTTCTTCAAGCCTGAGATGCCGACTTGAGCGTAGCCCGTCACCGGAATCGGCTCATTCGCTTTCACCTTGGCAGGTAACGAGAGCGTCGCACAGAAGGTCTTCAACGGGCTGTCGACATCGTTGTTCTGTTCGCCGTAAGTGTCGTTCGCATAAAAGAGGTTCGAGAGATACATGTGCGTCAGCCACTTGATGCTCTTGAACCCGTACCCTTCAGGAAACACAACGCGCACGGGGCCGCCGCGTTCCGGCGACAACCATTGGCCGTTGAGCTTGTAACACAGTATCACCGGTGGCAGATCGAACGGATCTTCAAGGACTCGCCCCACGGGAAGTGAGCTGCGAAACATTTGCTTCGGATCGTCGTTGTGATAGCCGTAGTAGAAAATCCGCCGCAAGTCCTCGCGCGGCTGTGTGAGCCACAACACTTCACGTAGCGGCACACCTTCCCAGATGCCGTTTCCCAAGGGACAGCCGACGTTCAGACAGGTCATCGCCTTGGCAAATCGCACTGCGTGCTTCTCGCCCAGCTGCAACAAGCCTGCAAAATCGAGTGCGGTGTTGTTCTCCTTGGTGAGCGGTGATCCCAGCTTGGCGGGATTGTCTGGATCGCTCGCGAGCTCGAGCTTCCAGGTCTCGCGCGTCAGGCCAACTTCCTTCCGTTGGTCTTCTGGCAGCGAGTGCGGCAGCGGCTTCCCGCGCGAAACATCACGAAACTCGTCTGGATCCGTCAGCCAGGATTCCAGCGCATCAAGCGACTTCTGTAGTTTCGGGTCGCGGTTCCGGTCATCGGCCAGCAGCGGCAACGATCCGACCGCTGCGATCCCGGCGACGCCGCAACCAAGAAAGTAGCGGCGGGTTAACGCCGTGTGTTCTAGTAGGAACTTCGCGATCGCCGGTTTCATGTCATGTAGCTCCCAGTCATTAGCACTCGATCAAACACGCCAATGAGCTACTCGTAGCATCCGAGCGCTCCGGCGAGATTGTACCAAGTTCGCGACGGAAAGAGACTCAGCCGCTACTCAGTTGCCCTTCACCGGGATGTTGATGACCAAGCCGGCGACACGCCGTTTCGACCGCAGTTGCGTCAATGACGACTCATGGCATTTCAGACAAGACGCAAACAGAGTGATCGCCCCCGCACGGCGATACATGCCGTTATCGATCTGCTCGAACTCCTCCTCGCCGGTGGCGAGTACCTTTGCCGCTTCCTTCTCGAACTCGGTCTTCGGATTGTGATCGATGCTCATCGCATCGGTGTTGACAGCGATCCAGCGCGTCTCACCGTGCGTCTCTTCATCGACCCAATAGAAAACGTCTTCGAGAACGCGAGCTGGAATGGGGGTTCGCCCCGACTCGCGAAAGTATTCACGATGAACCGTGTGCAGCGTCGCTTCATAGGTGCTGTGTAGTAGCTTGGCTTGGCGGCGAGCCTCGTCCACCGTCAGTTCTGGCACGTGCTTCTTGGCGTCGGTTTGGTCGGGATCCTTCGGAGAATCCGCTCGCGACGGCAGCCAGGAAGCACTGAACAATAAGACCGCGAACACTCCCCACGCGACACACGCTCTGACCTTCATACTCGGTCTCCTTCGGCAGCCGACAAGCCAACTCGCAAAATAGTCATAGCAAACGATCGGGAACATCCACTCCTCGACGCGATGCCATTAACTGGATCTCGATGTCCAAAATAGCAAATTACACCGGTTCCGGCAATCGAGCCGACATTAACAAAGCGGCACAGATCGGGCGTTATGCTCACAGCCCCACGCGAGAATTCCGCAGTGGTTTGATCGGTCGCCTGTCCGTCTACAGTAAGAGCCAGCTCCTCAACGAAGCTGGCTCCTAATCGTAGTGCGTTCAGTCGCTCTCAATTGCTTTTCTTGTGAGCCTTGTGGCAGGCGGCACAGGAGGCGGTCAGCGCTTTGAATGCACCTTGGGCACCTTCCACGTCTTTGGCCTCGATCTTTTCCAGAACCACTGCACTGCACTCCTGCAGCGTCTTGGCGGCTCCCGCCCATTCGGCATCGGGGCAACGACCGTCCGCCATCAAGATGTATCCGGCCTCGTTCAGCAACGCCGCGTTCGTTGCTAATGCTTCCCACGCTTTGTCATCGGCCGGAGCTTCTTTCACTCCCGCCCCAAGACTCTTGCAGTTGGGTTGTACCAATCCTCCCATTAGCTGTTTGGTCAACAGCGGCCTCGACTTTCCTTTCGTTACTTGGCCGACAGCGGCAAAAGACATCATGGCTACAGCCAACAGCGGCAAGCCAACCAACAAAAATTTCTTCAACATCGCAGTCTCCTCATTGTTACAAGTGGATCCCAAACACTGTTTGGGTCGCCGTTCGGCGTGCAGTATAGATGTTGGAATTGGAAGTTCAACCAAATAAAGCGGCTTTTGGATGCAAGATTAGCACGGTGCCTTGCACCACAACGAAGCAATTGCGACAAAACGCCACACGCACGAACGGCTACGCGATCAAATCCCTGACCACGCGGCCCTGCACATCCGTCAGCCGGAAGTCGCGACCGGAGTAGCGATACGTTAGTCGCTTGTGGTCAAAGCCCATTTGGTGCCGGAGAGGTTGTGAAAAAATCGTGGGATAGGCTTCCAGCCTGTCATTTTCCCCGTATTTCTGACAGGCTCTCTCCGCGAAACCGTTGTTCCAACTCCGCAGGGCTCGCAACTTCCAGAAGCAGCTCAACGGCGTCGCGGAGATTTGCCTTCGCTTCTTCCACCGTGTCGCCTTGACTGGCGACATCGAATTCTGGGCACAAAGCAGACCAGCCACCCTGCTCTTTCTGAACGATGGCCGTGAACACTTTCATTTCCACGTAACACCTCGCTGGATCTTTGAACGCCGCAACTCAATGAGCAAAAGCCCGTTAGGCACAGTGTGGCAGCCCTGTGAAGGTGCATTGTTGTCGCGGTAATCGCTGACTGCTTATTGGGTTAGGACGGTTTTCGCCTGTTCGTTAGAATTGTCGCCTCGTGAGATTCAAGGGGGATGGATTCCTTTACACGGAGGCGACAGGGATGTT
>CAUJKL010000431.1 GCA_963204995.1 Planctomycetota bacterium
CTCAAATCTCAAATCTCAAATCTCAAATCTCAAATCTCAAATCTCAAATCTCAGAGGTGCAACCGAGCTTAGCAAACAAGTACTCGCATAGGCAATGTCCGTTCCAGGCTACCCGCTACCCGCTACCTGCTACCTGCTACCTACTGCCTACTGCCTACTACCTACTGCCTACTGCCCGCTTCTTCCCGTCGCCTGTTCACTCCACAAGCAGTTTGTTACCTTTTACACCACCCCGATTTGCCACTCGGAACAAGGATTCCCCCATGCCAGCAACACTAACTCGAAAGCCTTCTCGCGAGGAAATGAAGCCCGGCGAGGTGCTGTGCGATCATTGTACGGCCAAGTGTTGTCGTTATTTCGCGTTGCCACTCGATACCCCAGAAACTCAACGTGACTTCGATTTCATCCGCTGGTATTTGTTGCACGATCGAGCGAGTGTGTTTACGGAGGACGAGACTTGGTATCTGCTGGTGCATACGGTTTGCCAGCATCTGCAACCGGATCAACGGTGCGGCATCTACGAAACCCGCCCTCAGATCTGTCGCGAGTACACAACCGACAATTGCGAATATGACGACGATTGGGTGTACGATCGCTACTTCGAGACGCCCGAACAAGTCGAAGAGTATGCCGAGGCCACTCTCCAGCAACCCGGGACTTCGATCCGCGGACGAAAACCGCCCTTGCTCCCCATCGTCTAACTCGAAACTCGAAACTTGAAACTTGAAACTTCTCCCCACATGTCTCTCATCGAACCACGCACGCTGAAGGGTTTCCGCGATTATCTTCCCGAGGCGATGATCCCGCGCGAGCGACTCATTGCGACCGCACAGCAGGTCTATCGCTCGTACGGCTTCAGCCCGATCGATACACCGGCGCTCGAGTATCTGGAGATTCTCACCGGCAAAGGCAGCGACGAGACCGATCGCCAGCTGTACAAGTTTCAAGATCACGGCGGTCGCGACGTCGGTATGCGATTCGACTTGACCGTGCCACTCGCTCGCTTCGCTGCCCAACACGTTCCGAAACTGGGGACACCGTTTAAGCGATATCACATCGCCACCGTGTGGCGCGGCGAGAACACACAACGCGGTCGTTACCGCGAGTTCATGCAATGCGACTTCGATACCATCGGCACGAAGTCCGTCGTTGCTGACATTGAAACCGGGCTGGTCATTCACGATTTGCTCCGGGCGATCGGCTTCTCGAAGTTCACGATTCGAGTCAACAACCGCATGGTGCTGAACGGCTTGTTGGATAAGCTCGGGTTGGCCAGTAAGTCGACTGAAGTGCTGCGCTCGCTCGATAAACTTGGCAAGATCGGTCGCGACAAAGTCGCCGAGGAGATGACCGCGACATCCGGCGCGACGCCGACACAAGCCAACGAGGTGCTCAAACTGACTGACTTGGCTGGTTCGAATGCGGAAATACTCTCGCAACTCGCGCCGCTCGTTGCCGGCAGCGCGATCGGTGAAGAAGGCGTCAGCCGATTGAACGAGGCGTTAGCTGGCATTGCCGCTGCCGGTGTCGAGGAAGCTCGCATTCAAGTCGACGTTTCGATCGCTCGCGGCTTGGATTACTATACCGGCATAATCTATGAGACGTTCCTGGACGATCTACCGACGATTGGCAGCGTCTGTTCGGGAGGCCGCTACGACAATCTCGCTGGCCTGTTCACGAAGCAAGAATTGCCGGGCATCGGCGCTTCGCTGGGGCTGGATCGATTGCTGGCCGCGATGGAAGAGCTGAAGATGCTCGCCAAGGTCCGCACGCCGGCTCCGGTGTTCATTCCCTACTTCGATGGCGACCGGCTGGCTGATTATTTACGGCTGGCCGCGACGATCCGTGCCGCAGGCATTGGTGTGGAAGTGTATCCGGAGCCAAAGAAACTCGGGCAGCAGCTGAAGTATGCTGACAGCCGTGGCTTCTCGATTGCATTGATCGCGGGGGCCAACGAATTCGCTGCAAAGACCGTGCAGCTCAAGAATCTGCAAAGTGGCGAGGGCGAGGAAGTGTCCCTGGCCGAGGGGAGCGATGCACTGGTCGCGCGGATTCGGTCGATCGTATCAGTTGGATGATACCGCTGAGGTTGGGTGAGAGGCACGCGAAAGATCAGCGATTGTCGCGCAAAGTGTTGGGCGAGCTATAGTTTCGAGTCCCAATCGGAGCAGCGGCAAGGGGTTTGCTGTGCTCAGTGGACAGAAAGCTTTCCGACAATTCTGGGCTATGGCCGTGCTCGACGCCAATCGACGGATCTTGATCATCGACGACAACGAGTCGATTCATGCCGATTTTCGCGCGGTGTTAGTCCGTTCGGCCCGACCGCACACCGCGCTCGATGCCTCCAAGCAACAGTTGCTCGGCGACGTTCCTCGCGTGACAGTGTTTCCGCAGTTCGAAATCGATTCGGCCTATCAAGGTAAAGCAGGTTTCGAGTTAGTCAAGAACGCGAAAGATGATGGGCGACCCTACTCGCTTGCATTTGTCGATGTTCGCATGCCTCCCGGTTGGGACGGAATCGAAACGACACGCGCGCTACTCGCCGCCGTTGATGCACTGCTTGTCGTGATTTGTACAGCTCACTCGGATTACTCGCTCGAAGACATTCTGTTTGAGTTTGCCGGCACGGGGCGCGTGATGTTACTGAAGAAGCCATTCGATGTCGCCGAGACTTGTTTGTTGGCGACCTCGCTGACCGACAAATGGCGGTTGACGCACGAGACGAATGGACGGCTGCAACGACAGTGCGACCAGATCGCCAACACTCGCCGCGTCATGTCGATCATCGAAGGTTGCTTGGACGAACTCGAACATGCACATGACGAACTGCGCGGCCATGCCAGTCTGTTAACGCAACGCCTCGAACAACGCCAGATGGAGATCGCAGGCACGCGCGACTTGACGATGTTCGCACTGGCTCAACTCGCCGACTCGCGCGATCCAGAGACCGGCGAACACTTATTACGAATGCGAGCCTACGCCCAATTGCTGGCAGAACATCTTTCGAAGACTGGCCCCTATGTCCACAAAATCGGTCGCCAGTTCCTCGCCGAGTTCTATCGTTCGACTCCGTTGCATGACATCGGTAAAGTCGGTATTCCTGATTCGATTCTGCTGAAGCCGGGGTCGCTGACGCACGACGAATTCGCGATCATGAAACAGCATACGATCATCGGAGCCGAGGCGTTGGAGAATGCTGCGAAGCAAAGCAGCTTCGGCGACTTCTTGAAGATGGCAGCCGTGATCGCACGTTCGCACCACGAGAAGTTCGAGGGCGGCGGTTACCCCGATGGCCTCTGCGGTCACGAGATTCCGCTGTGTGCTCGGATCACGGCCGTTGCGGATGTCTTCGACGCCTTGACGTCCGCGCGCGTTTACAAAGATGCCATGCCGTGCGACGAGGCTCGCGAGTTGATCGTATCGCAATCGGGAAGACACTTTGACCCCGCCGTGATCGAGGCCT
>CAUJKL010000432.1 GCA_963204995.1 Planctomycetota bacterium
TCGTGCTTCGTCTCGAAACCGGCCTTCTTCAAGAACGCTTCCCACTTGTGAGCCTCGGCGTGGTCTTTCAGGTTGAGTGAGCGCCACTTCGGGCAGCGGAAGGAGACATCGATGTGATCGCCGTGAGATTCCTGCTTGCACTCGCAGCCAATGCTCTTGAAGATGTCGTGATACTCCTTGGCCTGGCTCGTCTGATCGAAGTGCAGTGATTTCCATTCCATCAGGCGATAGTCGACCTTTTCCAGAGAATCCGCCTTTAGCGAACCCACTGCGATGCAGCAGACACACATGGCGGCGATGGCAAGTGACTTCAATGTCGACACGGCGATTCCTTTCACGATGCACATTGACAAAATGTTTGCTCCTACCATCGGCAGTCGGTGATCCCCGAATTGAGAACATCTGCCGTGAATGTGTGCTAGCGGCACCGGCCTGACGGTGCCTCGATAGGAGATTAGAATGAGACATCGCTTTCGCCAGAGTATCTCCTTCTCGAACTGGGCGTTTCAAGACGTAACGTGGAATCGAACCTCGACGATCACCGACCCGGCCTCAAGCCGCCACGTTTCAGCCTCGCGACGCTGTTTGTTGCTATCGCGATACTCGGCGTACTGTTTGCGGCGATGAACTATCTCGGCACTTACGCAACGTTACTCTTTATTCTGTTCACGTTAGCCGTCGCCGCACATGTTGCCGGAAATGCGTTAGGAACTCAATTACGCGCCAACGGTGATCGGCCGCCGATCACGAGCGACGACTCGGCGAGAAGGAGACGAGATCCGATCGCGACAGCCGACTTCGCGCCGCCCTCGCAGCTTCGGCAACGTTCAGCGTTGGGGAAGCCGATTTTCATTTCGACGGTCGTGGGAAGCGCGGCTGGGGCGGTGTTGGGAGGCTATGGGTTGACGATGCTGATGGAGCACCCGACGGTGATCACCATCGCCTTGGGAGTGCTCGCGTCGTCGGTGCTAGGTGGAATCTGGACCTTTGGCGCGTCGAGCTTCTTGCAGGTGGCATCGAGTGCTTTGCGGCAAGCGGCTCGGGATTCGAAGCACTAGCCTCGGAGGTCTACTGGACTTCTTGCACCACGACAACATTGTGTGCATGAGCGATGACGTCGCTGCCCGTGACATAAACCACGCGATCGCCTTTCACGAGAACGCCGCTGGCACGTCCCCAGTTGTCGATGAACTCGCGAAGCGCAGGGCCATCGCCCACCGGTGCGCCTGGCAGAGGTAGAATTCCCCAAAACAAAGTCATTCGCCGCAATGTTGCTTCGTTATCGCTGACACCAACGACGGGGATCGCGGAACGGAACTTGGCTTTGATGCGAGCGGTCCCACCGCCTTTGGTTGCGATTACGATTAGTTTCGCATTCACGCGGCTGGCGATCTCGCTTGCGCCGTAAACTGTCGCGGCCGTGATTGGATGCACACCAGAGAGTGCTGCAATGGGAATGTGTTCGCCTTGCGTTCGCTCGAGTGTCCTTTCGGTGCTCAGCATGACCCGATGCATCATGTCCACGGATTCGCGAGGGAACTTGCCGATCGCCGTCTCGCCGGACAACATACACGCATCGGCTCCATCCAAGATCGCATTCGCGATGTCACTCACTTCTGCCCGTGTGGGGCGCGGCGAGTCTTGCATGCTGTCGAGCATTTGCGTTGCCACGATGACTGGTTTCGCCAACTGCTGGCAGACTTCGATGATTCGCTTTTGTATTACCGGTGTCTCGGCGATGTCGGTTTCGACGCCCAGATCACCACGCGCGACCATGATCCCGCCCGCCGCGAGCACGATCTCGTCGAGATGTTCCAACGCTTCGCCTTTTTCGATTTTGGCAATCACCAATGCACGTGAACCATGCGACTGAACCAGCTCCTTCAATTGCCTCACTTCTACTGGCGAGCGAACGAAGCTCAGGCTGATGAAGTCCGCGCCGGCTTGTGCGGCCCAGATCGCATTGGAAATATCCGCCTCGGTCATCGCCGGAACGGTGAGCGACACGCCGGGTAGATTCACGCCTTGGCGGCTGCGGACAACGCCAGCACCTGTAACGATACAACGAGCCGACGATTCGTCCTTCTCAAGAACCTGGAGGCTGACCGTTCCGTCTGCCAGCATCACTCGGTCGCCGACGGCTAGTTCCGCGACGAGCGACTCGTAGGTACAAGTGAACTCGTTTGCATTGCCTGGAGTGTCTCCGCGAATGAAGCGGAACTCGGCACCAAGGGGACATTCGGTTGGATCTTGAAGCAACTGACCTAGCCGAATCTTAGGGCCGGCCAAATCGATGAGGACACCCACCGGTCGTTTGCAGTCGTTGCTCGCCGCGTGAACTGCGTCGAACGTCGCTTGATGTTCGGCGCGAGTGCCATGCGCGGTGTTAATGCGGAACACGTCAACGCCCGAACGGATTAATTCACGAAGCATTTCCGGCGACTGGCAGGCTGGACCGACGGTGGCCACGATGTTGGTTCGTGCCTTCTTGGTCGGTCGGGCTTCTGAAATCGAAACATCAGACATGACGGTTCCCTCCATGATCGAGCAGTCGTTGACCACACTGGCGAGTCGCGAGACAATCTAGTTGAATTCGCTTCATCTCGCGAGTCGCCTATTGTACCCACCAGTCGAGAGCTGATCGTTGACGCCTGAATCTACCGACCCTTCGCAGCGAATACGTCGCGTTGCGACCTATACAACCGCTGCGTTACTCGGTGTCGCGACCGCCATCGTCGGGCTGTTGACGATGGTCATTCTCCGACATCAACAAACGCTGCCGAAGCTGACGCCGAAGGATTTCTACGAGGCGAAAGCTCGCTGGGAAGAGAACGCACCACCAAGTTACAACATCGAAATCGCGGTGACGGGGCGACAAGCGGCGCTCTACTACGCCGAGGTTCGCGAGGGTGAAGTGTTCGCAGCGACGCGCGACGGCGAGGTGCTATCGCGACTCCGCACGATCGACACATGGACCGTGCCGGGTATGTTCACGACAATACACTCCGACGTTGCTAACCTCGAAAGACATCTCGCCGGAACCGCCGACCAAAACACACCGCAGTTGCTGCTGCGTGGTTACTTCGACGAACAGACCGGTGTGCCATTGCGTTACCATCGCACGGAACTACAGAAATGGGGACCGAATGTCGAAGTGATGTGGGAAGTCACGCGATTCGAAGTCATTCCGTGACGAGAGCAGCTTTCGGTGAGTCACTGCATGTGACGCGACGTTACGCGACGCTTCGGACGACGCCGACGACAACACCGATCACGCTGACATTGTCGAGATAGATGGGATCCATCGACGAGTTTGCAGGCTGAAGTCGAACTCGCCCCTTTTCGGGAAACCAATACTTCAAAGTGGCTTCGCCGTCTTCGGTTTGAGCGACAACCATCTGGCCGGCCTCGGCTCGCTCCTGCTTTTTCACAACGACGTAGTCACCATCGGCAATCTGAGCTTCAATCATCGATTCGCCACGGACTTGCAAGGCAAACAACCCTTCGCGGGTAAACATCTCGCCAAAATCGATTCGTTCATTCTGTTCAAAGGCCAGACTGGTCAGACCTGCCGCCACCGTCCCGGCCATTTGAATACCTGCCGCTTCGCGGATCGCTTGACGCGATAACTCGATCGCTCGGGATTTATTGGGGCTTCGCCGGATCATGCCTTTCTTCTCGAGCGCCTTGAGGTGGCACATGACACCATTCGGCGAGTTGATCTCAAAACGCTCACCAATCTCTCGTACGGTCGGCCCGTAGCCTCGATTCACGATCTTATCGCGAATGAATTCGTAGACGGCCGCCTGGCGTTTTGTTAGCTGATCGAGAGCGGACATGGGTCTAACCTTTCACTGTGCTGAGGCAGTACGTCTTGGAAGCTGAATTATAATATACAACCGTACAGAGTCAATAGCGCATGTACAGTAACGTAATGCCAGTTTGAATCGGGAACGGGGTCGGAGGAGCGGCGAGCGCGGCTATTACCGTAGGGGGCTAGAACAACCGTCGGTAGACCTGGACCGTTACGTTGAGCTGCAACTAAAACGTAACACATGTTCATCAACGATGTGGAGATTATTTCACCGGGATTATTAACTTTGCGTTGACGTATCTTGCGAGCTAGGCTTCCTAGATCGAGTGTGACTTTTTGCCAGCCTTTTGTTGGGGCCTTAGCCCGCAGGATTCCTCGATGAATCGTGTTGCCCGATTCCTGAAATCCGAAGACGGCCCGACGACCGTGGAATACGCGGTATTGCTGGCTGGCATTCTGGCCGTGGTGATCGGTGGAATCACGCTCGTTGGCGGTCAAACCGCGAACTTCTGGAGTAACAACCAGACACAGCTCGATTCAACCTTCGGAAACGGTGGTGGAGGCGGCGGTGGCAGCTAGTGTCGCGCTGATTAGGAATCTTGCCGGCCCCGATTACAGCGGGACGCCATCCCAGCGAACAAACGCTTCGAGCGCGAAGAACTCGGGCAAACCGATCTGATTATAGCGTGCCGCCGTGCCCTTGTTTCGGTCTTCCGCTCGCTGCCAAAACTCCCGCGGATCGGAACCCGGAAACAGCGCTTCGTCTTTTTGGCTCTCATGCATGAAGATGGCTTCGCGCTTTAATTCCATGTCGCCGGGGCTTAGCGGAACGGCGATTTCGATTTCGTCGAGTTCATACTCCTGCCACGCTCCGCGATACAACAAGACATCGGGACGCGAGCCGGTCGCCAACTCGATTTCCTGCAAAGCCAGAAAGATTGCCTCGGCACAAACGCGATGTGTCCCGTGCGGATCGGACAGATCACCCGCGACGTAGATCTGTTGCGGCTGGATGCGTTCGATCAGTTCGCGGATGATGGCAACGTCTTCCGGGCCGATTGGTTTCTTGTCGACTGCGCCAGTTCGATAGAATGGCAGATCCAGAAAGTGCAGATTTTTCTCTTGGCAACCCACGGTCAAGGCACCAGCCTTCGCCTCGCTCCAGCGAATCAGACCTTTGATCTTTAGCACAGCTTCGTGATCGAATTGGCCGGGAACTTTCTTGGTCAATGCTTCGTTCACCGACGCTTCGACTTCGGTCGACTTCTTTTCGTCGATACCGAACAGCCGGTTGTATTCCGTGACCATGTCGGCGACGCGCCGAGCATCATGGTCAAAGACGGCAATGTTGCCGCTGGTCATGTACGCGATGTGCGTTTCGTGCTGGTCTTCGACCAGACGGATCAAGGTTCCTCCCATGCTGATCACATCGTCGTCGGGATGTGGACTGAAACAGATCACACGTTTGGCGTCGCGACCGGCAGGATGATAGTCGATGGTGTCCATCATCCAACGAAACACGCGATGAGCGAGCGTCGGTGCCGGGCCGTGATGCCGCAGCAGATAATGCAGATTGTGATTGCGGAAGTCATCGTCATCGAGCTTCAAAAGCGCCTTGCCCGATTGTTCGCAGAGCCAGATAACCGCTCGCTTAATCATCGAGTCGGTCCAATCGACGATACCGACCAGCCACGGCGTCGTCACGGCTGACAGTTCCTTCGCTGCTGCCAGATCGATCAAGACCGAGACGTCTTCGTGTTCTTGTAGATAGCTGGCAGGGTTTCTCGCGGTGACCTCGTTTTCGAGCGTCTCGCGAATAATACGGGCTTTGGATTCGCCGAGTGCGATCAGCAGTACTTTTCGCGAGGACAAGATGGAACCTAAACCCATCGTGATGGCTTGTGTGGGGACGTTCTCTTCGCCAAAGAAATCACTGGCCGCGTCGACTCGCGTGATGGGGTCCAGCGTACAAAGGCGAGTGCGGCTGTTGCGAACGCTGAATGGCTCGTTGAAACCAATGTGTCCGTTCCGGCCGATTCCCAGCAACATCACGTCGATCCCTCCCGCCTGCTGGATCTTCGCTTCGTAGGCATCGCAGAACGCGTTTACCTCTTCCAGTGGCAATGTCCCATCGGGGATATTGATATTTTCGCGTGGTACGTTGATGTGGTCGAACAGATGTTCGCGCATCCAACGTTGGTAGCTCTGGGAACGATCGGGGTGGATGCCGTAATACTCGTCCAGATTGAAAGTGACGACATTGGAGAAATCCAAGCCCTCTTCCCGATGCATCCGAATCAACTCGCGGTAAACACTAACGGGTGTCGAACCCGTTGGTAAACCAAGCACCGCATTCTGGCCCAACGCGTTTCGCTCGTGGATCACGCTGGCGATGACTCCCGCGACACGTCGCGCGAGATCTTTCGCTGAATCGAACACGTAAGCCGGCAGCTTGGCACCGGTTACCAGGCGGGCTGTAGTGGGGGAGGGGGGAGTGTGAAGTATCTTCGCCAACGGAGATTCCTGCCTGTCGAGCCATCTTGGGGGAGTTAGATCTCAGAATATCTGTTGAACTCGACGAACGCAAACCGGGGCATGACCGTAACGATCAGGGATGCTGTGATAATCTGCGTGGTAACTGCCATCTCGAACGCTTATGATAAGTCAAGGCGTTCATCGATTTGGCACGAGACTTGTGAGTTCTCTAATGGCAACCGAAATCAAACCCAACAGTGCGACCATCGTGACGCCTCCATTACGCCAGGGTGATCGTTTGAGACGCGACGAGTTCGAGCGACGTTATCGCGCCATGCCAGATGTCAAAAAAGCAGAACTAATTGAAGGGGTCGTTTGCCTGCCATCGCCAGTCTCGCATGACGGGCACGGGGCACCCCATGCCGATCTGATCACGTGGTTAGGTGTTTACAAGGCGAGTACTCCCGGTGTCCAAGTCTCCGACAATGCCACGGTTCGTCTTGATTGGGATTAGACGCCGTTGGTTGGTGCGACGTGGTGCAGAAGTTTGGCAAGTTGTTCAAGCGAGCCGCCGGGGCGGCAGAGAGTTTGTCGACGGAAGCGACTCGTCGCGGTCAGCGTTACTTGCAAGCTCCCGGCGCGCGATTGTTGACGGTTGGTTCTGGCTGAACGGGACCGCCGATTGTGGCATTCCTTCCGTGCCGCGTCCGCTGGCAGATGCGTTCACGTCAGTCGCTGCGCACCTGACGCATCGCGCGTCTGAAATCGCTCAGAGATCAAGCGTACTGGCACCGAGCTAACCGCCAGGCGGGGCAGGCGACGCTAACGCGTGGCTGTGCCATTTTGGGACTCAGATGCGATTCCGATTGAATTCTAGGTGCCCCCATTGGTCGACATCAGTGACCTCAGAGCCAACATTCCAATTGCGCAAAATGACAGACAACTGCCATCCTACTCACTACCCTAAGTTCGAGTTTTGCATTTTTTTTGGGACTGCGGTGACTTGTCACCGCTTTGCTCTTCAGTGCGAAGCACTTTTTCAGCATCACCGCAACTTACATTGGATAGCGAATAATTGGCGCCAAGTCGAAAAATACCAAAGCGGCGATGAATCGTCGCACTCCAAAAGTGCAAAACTCGAACTAAGACCCGTGTCAAAATCGAATTTTCAACTGGCCAATCCGACGCTTCACCAAAGTTCAGGGCCGCCACGAGACCGCTGCGGTTGTTGTTGCGGCGGAAAGATGCGAAACCGTTCGCGAAGTAGCCACTCGATTCCCATCGCCCGCTATCGATTGAGACGGACTGAAAATGTAGTCGGTTTTACGAAGTGCTTTGAGATTGGGGGCTAAGAGTGCTATCTTAGGACATGGCTTCTGACTTTGCACCAAAACTCGATACGCTCCCCGCAGCTCAGCAAAGGCTCTGGCCGGAGTTGATGGATGTGCCGCGAGATTTCGTCCTTTACGGGGGAACCGCTCTTGCTTTGCAGTTGGCGCATCGAACCTCAATTGATTTCGATTTCTTTACGGCGAGCGAATTTGATCCCGATCGTTTGCTGCACGGCCTGCCATTTCTTTCCAATGCCACAGTTGTTCAGAAAGGCCCGAGTACTCTGACAGCGCTCGTGGATCGCGGCGGCACCGTCCAAGTGTCGTTTTTTGGCGTACCGAAGCTGCGGCGAATCGGAGAGGTTTTGACGGCACCCGTGACGCAGTTGCACGTCGCGAGTTTGCTCGACTTGGCGGGGACAAAAGCCGCTGTTGTTCAGAAGCGTGCTGAAGCAAAAGACTATGTCGATATCGATGCCCTTATCAATCAAGGCGAGATCGATTTACCGACTGCTTTGTCTGCGGCCAAGTTGATTTATGGCCCTCAGTTCAACCCTGAGCTGACGCTCAAAGCGCTGTGCTTCTTCGGCGACGGCAACCTGTCTACCGTTCCGGTTGATTTGCAGCACCGACTCGCGGACGCCGTCAAAGAAGTTGACCTCCAGCGGTTGCCGACGATTGGAGTCAACGGTGCTGCGGGAGGTGATAGTGAGCCTTCGCCGGAGAACGGACAGTGACGTCGTTGCCGCTTAATACGGAATTGGAAGTGATCGCTCGCCGTGTGATCTGGTTCGAGGAACCCGAACAATCGCTAGGCGACTCGAATCGATTTCTTGCCTATGCCATGACCTACGCGAGTTTCGAGGATATGACCGCGATCAGAAAATATGTTACGGACGATGAACTCCGTGAGGCGTTGCAGAACGCGCCGCCCGGCGTCATCGATCCGCGTTCGTGGTCTTATTGGCACCTGAAGTTAGGCCAGTTTCCAGCCCCGGCAATGCCGACGCGACAGTTGTAAGCCGTAGACCGGCAACTTGGCGAATCGCTCATCAGAAATGGGTCTTACTTTTCGTCCCCCAACGGATGCAGGAAACCCATGCCAGACGTCAAGAAAGCAGAACTAATTGAAGGGGTCGTTTGCCTGCCATCGCCAGTTTCGCATGACGGTCACGGGGCACCCCATGCGGATCTGATCACGTGGCTAGGTGTTTACAATGCGAGTACTCCCGGTGTCCAAGTCTCCGACAATGCCACGGTTCGTCTTGATGGGGACAACGAACCGCAGCCTGATGCCTTGTTGCGTATCATCCCCCAACGCGGCGGCCAAACTCGCGATGAGGCCGGCTATATCGCGAACGCTCCCGAATGGGTGGGCGAAGTCGCAGCGAGCAGCGTCAGCTACGACTTGTATGACAAAAAAGAAGCCTACCGTCGCAAGGGCGTCCGCGAGTATCTTGTGTGGCGAGTCGAAGATCGAGCGATTGACTGGTTCGTTTTGCGCGGCGGCAATTACGAACGGTTGAAGGCAGGCGAAGACGGGATCTACCGCAGCGAAATCTTTCCTGGGCTGTGGCTGGATGCCAATGCGTTACTTGACGGCGACATGCGGCAAGTCTTGGATATGCTCAACGCCGGACTTCAGTCGGCGGAACACGCAGCCTTCACTGTGTCGTTGACGTAAGAGGGCGATTTAATTCAAGAATGGCCCCACGGACGTGCATTGAGCTCGTTGGCAAGACCAATTGGCTCCGGCTGAAGTCGAACGACTTCAGCGACACCAAAGGGCCTTGATCGGAACTTTGCGAAAATCGCTAGCAGCCGACACGGTAACCCGACGCGTAAGCGAGGAATTGGGGCAAAAACTCTGTTCGTCCAAGCTGACGCGTCGGGTTACAAGAGCAATGTTTCGATCAAGGCCCACCAAAGATGTGCCAACGCTAACCGCGCGCCGTATCGTGCCCCATGCCGTTCGCGATATCTCGCAAGTGCCAGAGTCCGAGGCTCTTGTCGGCGAAGCGACCGTTTCCTTGCGTGCAGCGCTCGACAACGAGCATTAACGGTGGCGGCAGACAAAACGGTTCAGCTTCGAGGTTAAGGGGGCGCCATTTTCCCAGCGCGATGTCTTTCGCGGCGTGATGCCCAGGAAAGGTGGTTGTCAGGAGCCACTGAGAACCGCTGCGAGACAAGTTGAACAAAGCGCGCCGAATATCCGCGTTCGGCAAATGCACCAAACAGTCCCGACAGAGAATCAGATCCACGCGTGGAATACGGTCGCACAACACGTCCAGACGGATGAACCTCACACGCTCCGATCCAAACTGTTCTTGATTGCGCTGGACTAGTGCTTCCACGACGTCGGCACCAAGATATTGAATTCCATTCTCCAGTGGCACATGACGCATCCAATGGAAGTCTCCGCAAGGCAAATCCAGCAGGCTTCTCACACTCAAGTCCGAAAAGAGCGTGGGCAATACGGTGCGCAGAGTCTGCGTCTGTGCCAATGTGGAACCGCTGCCAGATACGGATTCGGAGTTTCCCCATGTGTTCTGGCTGTAGTAACGGTCAAATGTCTCAGAGACATCGCTGCCACTGCGGCGAGTTTCCGCGTCCTGTCGGTCGCTTCGAAACGTCGACAAATCGGTATCGGGCGGAGAATCTTTGATTCGCAGGTTCAAGAAACGGCAGGCCGCTTCCAACGCCTGGAATTGCTCGGTGGCCAGCGTCTCGCGAAAGCCTTCCGTGAAAGACAACGAAAGCGTGTCGTCATGCCCGTCGAACCATATCCGAACGTTCCTACCACAACCGATCTGTTGCCCCGCAACGTGAGCCATTTGCAGCGTCTGTCCGATGTTCATCGCCACCTCGTTCTGGGCTGGGGGCTTGGTAAGGAAAACGTCCTGAATCAACGACTTCCATTTCTCCGCCACGACCACCGTCCGAAATTGTTTCGCCGCACGCCGCGCCTGCTCGCACAGACGCTGATGACGTTCCGGGTCGCCAAGAATCTCGATGATTCTTTGCGCCAGCAGATCCTCGTTGCCAAAGGGGACCAACGCCCCATTCTCACCATCCTCGATCATGTCAGCCGGACCATAATTGACATCAAAGGCCACCACCGGACAACCGTGACTCAGGCTCTCCAGCACCACTAGCGAAAACCCTTCTCCCTGGCTGGCTGGTGAGAATGGACAGGCCAGCCGATTCATACACCGCCGCCACGTCTTGCACGAAGTCGTTGATGGAAATGGATTCTTCCAAGTCCAACTGTTTGACTTGTTCTTGCAAGGCTCCCTTTCCACTGCCGTGTCCGTAAAGCTGCAGCTTCGCCTGGGGAACCGCGCGGACCACTTGTGCAAACGCTCGAATCGCCAGCGCCTGATTCTTCTCGGCACTGTAGCGCGCCAAGTACACGACGTTATATCGCTGGCGATCTGCAAAACCAGTTGGCTGGCCGGTCGCCTCGTACGGATGCGGGATGGCGTGGATATTGCCCTGGCCATAACGGGCCACGATGTCCCGTTTTTGCTTTTCCGTGGCCACGACTACGGCGTCCGATGGCTTCAGGTTTTCCAGGATACTGGCGTAGTTTCCGTTCGTCCGACTGTGCTTGATATCGAACGCATCTTTCGTATGCACGGCATGAATGACGGGAATGACAACGACGTTGTTTCGATATTTGGGCGAGCTCTTCAACGCCCGCAACGGTTCGGCAAAGACGCGGTTCTTATCCACGATCATCACGTACCGACGCTCGACCTCCGACGTGATCGACCGCAGCCAGCACGCGATCAATTCCGCCTGGCTCCCAAATTCCTGAACGCATAAGCCGCCGCGATCGAGCAGTTGAATCTTGGCAAGTTGTCGCTGCTGGCCGTCTCGCGCAAACCACCGGATCAGCGCCACCGAGCCATCGGGCCGCAGGTAGTGTTCGTGAGTCACGTCGCCGGATGCGATGTCCAAGAACTGCATCCGGCTCAGCCATCCGCGCGTCGTGAAACTGTCTCGCCGCCATATTTTGTGGTGCTGGAAATAGTTGATGTATTCCAGCACGCCCGTTTGCCGGGAGCATTTGCGGTACATCAGCAACTGATTCCGCGCATCGAACACCCGCGTATCCGCCGCGCCGGCAACGGGGACGACTCGCCAGTTCTCGTCAGCCGCCGGTTCTTCCTGCCGGTTCGGACACGAGTCGATGTCGTCACGGTTTGCTAATTGAAAGTGGTCATACAGATTGCGGGAGATCGCGTTCGGCGTCACCAATCCAGCGCGACACAGAGCGTCTTGCGTCTCCGCAAAATGTGCGTCGTATTTGACGGTCAGGATCTGTGGCAC
This sequence comes from Planctomycetota bacterium, assembly GCA_963204995.1. Taxonomy (GTDB): domain Bacteria; phylum Planctomycetota; class Planctomycetia; order Pirellulales; family Pirellulaceae. The sequence goes on from CAUJKL010000432.1 coordinate 11,956, forward strand.
GATTCCCAGATGTTGCTCGAACAGCCGTGCGCGGAGCAGCGCCGCGTTTTCGATGCCAGTCCGGACTTGCTTCATGTCCACATTCAAGAACATCACCGTCAAAGAACCGCAGCCAATCTCCATCGCGTTAACGCCCCGTACCAGTCGGACGAATCCCGCTCGTGTCGATTTGTCCCGCACCATTCATTTGATAATTGAACGCAAAGCGTTCGGCCTGCCCGTGTTCTCCGTAGACGCGAAAGCGAAGTTCGTACTTGTCGGGCGTTAGCCCGGTGAGGGTGATGGCGAAGTCACCATTCGTTTTGATCTGCGCTGGCCAGCCAATGGCGTCGTAGTCCGACGGGTCGCTGGCGGGATCATTGAAAGCGACCAGTCCCACCGCCGGCTGATTGCCGCGGACGGTGCCGAACACGCGCAGCCCTCCTCGCACGGGAACCGCTCGCAGCCTCTCGAACTCAAAGTCGGCTTCTTCGCCGTCGAACGGCCTTTGCGTGAATACGGGATGCAGCGAGAGCGGAAAGGCGGACGCAGCGGATAGAAACGCGCCGCGACTCTTGCCTCTTAATTCTTCGCCGTAGTCATGGTTCCCACGCCCCATTAAGGATCGTCCGATTCGCGGTCGAACCAGTTCGCTTTCCGCATCGTGACCGATCCCGAACGCATGCCCCAATTCGTGTGCCGCTCCGCCAATGTAGCCGGTGTTGAAATCGCCTAAGGTTTTGTCGCCCTCGGCAGACGGGTCCGGCTGGCTCGACGATAAATACTGTGGGTCGAGTCGGGGATCGTCGTACACCAAGGCGGAACCCTTGAACCAGTTGCCGCCACCGATGAAGGGACCGATCTCCGTTGTCTTATTCGGCTCCACTTGCAGCAGCGCCTGAAACACGATGACGACTTCGCGTTCGAAATCGAGACCCTGTTTAGAAAACTCTCGACTGACTTCTTCGCGAATCTCGTTTTTGCTGTCTTTGACTCGCCGATCGTAAGCGAGCAGCGGTTTCTCGCCTCTGACCATAACAATGTTTACGGTTCCGTCCTCAGCAAGCGAAAGAGGAAACGACATATTTCCAAAACCGTTCTTGCGCATGCCAGTGCGGTAAAACTCTTGAATGTTGAGCATGACACGGGTCAGCCGCTGGGCGTAATCCTTATGTGGCTCGACATCCGAGGGAGCAAAATAAGCCACACGCAGGGAGCGGTGTCCCTCGGCGAGGCCACCGTCCGCCGCACAGACGATTCCTTCGGCACCCTGGCCCGCCAGGAATGCGGCGACGAGCCCAACCGCGAACGTGAATACGCGAAGCAAGCAGGTTTTTGCCCGCTGTCTAATGTGATGAACCATTCTCGTATCCCTGATGTTATTCATAACCGAATCGACTGTTGAGCCCCGTAGCAACGCTCACGAAATAGCTTCCGCAACTCCAAAGTAGCCATCATGCTCCGTCGTGATGATCGCAAGAAAAACAGGGAAGCTATTTCGTGAGCGTTGCGTGCGGCTTGCTCTCGGAATCAGTAACGGATCTCTGGTGGCGTCGACGACCACAGCCTTTGTCGCCTCCGCGAGGGGCAAAAAGCTGCCAATGTTAAAGTGAATCAATGAGTCCTGACCGGTTTGCTGTGTGACCGGTGCGGGTTTACTTGTCTTCGTCTGGTGGGATACAACACGCTCTTACGAGTCGTGGCGCTTGGTCCAGATTTGTCCATTGCTCCGCAATCTGTAGGTTGTTAATTTCGAGGTAGTGCTGGGCGACGATGATGTAGGTACGTTGGTTGTCCAAATCGGAGGCGATCGTCGTGAAGTCTCCCAGTGCGTGGCCATCGTTATCGTGCGTCAGTGAGGTGATCACCTCAAGCTTCGGCGGTTGAGCGCCCGTGGCATCGCGGACACTGAAGATGCCATGCTTCGGCACAACAAAAAGATCTTTGTCGCCGTCCGTGACCACATGAAACGATTCAGCGAAAGGTGCTTGATAAGTCCTCACGAGTTTCCAATGCACGGCGATCGACGGAGATGAAATCGTCTTCTCTCCGAGCTTGCGTGTGGCTTGCTTGTGAGTCATCTTACCATGCCAGACGCCAATCAGCGGCGGTTGCAGAACATACACCTGAATCTGGTCATTCGGTAAGGGAACAAAATCAAACGGAGTTAAGTAGGGCCTAGTTTCGCCTAGGTTTCGAGGAGTTCCGTGGCGAATCATCGTCTTGATTAAGCGATTGTAAGAATCACCGCGATGGTCATTTAGAGGCCATTCTATCATCGATAAACCTGAAATCTGACGAAAGAATGCTTCGCTTCCTCGTATTTCCTCCGCAAATTCAGCGAGAAGTACCTCGTCTTGTTTCTGTTTGTTCTCAACTTCAGTCCGTACTCGCATACCATATGAAATGCTTATTTTTGGCTCGACACGCTTTTCATTAGTTTTCCATGGACTCCGGCATAACGAAAGGGGAGGAGACAACTCCAGCGTCCACACCCACCAAAGATGTTCTCCAAAGAATCGACAAGGGAATTCGGTTCTCAGAAATGGATTTGTGTATACCTCACGCCACTGAGACCGCTGATTTAATAGCGAACACGGATGTGGGGTAAGCTGCTAGTTTGCGATGCTTTCGCAAAGCGACTGCCCTGGTCTGGGTAAGTCGCTCCTGCGGTAACGTGGGAGACGAGGATCGGGGGGGGCAGGATTGCGTATAATTGGCGAGTTCGCTTTGAAGACCACTCGCGGAGGTGCCTTATCATGCTTGGGCCGCGGATGCCTTACCGACCGACAGTGTTTGATCAGAAGGTCTTCGAGACCTATGTTCCCAGCGAT
>CAUJKL010000433.1 GCA_963204995.1 Planctomycetota bacterium
AAACCACGGCCTTCAAAGTCGAAGTTTGGCGAGCCGCCATCACGGAGGCTCCAATTGCCACGACGGATGCTTCGATCACGGCCGAGATCACGGACGATCCCGTCGAGTTGACCGAGCCCGCCAGGAGCCGTTCTGATGTCAGTCGCATAGCAAAGAAGCTCCTCGAAGCTGTCGCTCGCGACTAGTGCCGCGTCAAAGGTGTGAGTGTGAGGGTGCCACAGCTGGCTTGTGCAGCAGTGCCAACCCGCCACGGAGCACTGCTGGACAACCCAGCAGTGGCACCCCAGGGCTTAGCTGCTGCGGCAGTGGCACCCCAAGGTTTGGCTGCTGCGTCAGAACTTCGGTCGCAAATCGCAGCGGTCTCGGTGGCGCAGAGCGTTCTAGCACAAATCGGTTTGCACAATTGCGGCATGGATTTGCGACCTCGGTTCGGCCTGCGGTGAATTATCCGAGCCAAACAACCAAGGCTCAGAACTCCTAATCCAGGAACCGAGAACTCTGGGAGTTCGCGGATTCTCGACGAGGCAGTGGGAAAATGAGGTGATACCAAAATCCAATTCGTGGTTCACGGTATTTTCCACCGGATCAGGAGTTCTGAGGCTGAACATGCCGAGGAGACCGGTTAGCGGCGAGACACTAATGGCACTCAACCAATTCTTCATGGCCGCTTCTCAATTGCGAACTGGGTCACAAGCGTGTCGAGCCAGAATGTCGCCCAGCCAACGAGCAAATTGCAAGGCTCCGATCGCTGCGAGCAGATACAGAATCGGATAAACAACCACGATGAAGCGGTGGAAGTCTTCGTGAGTGGCTGCGATCGACAGCGAATCAATTACCAAAACAGCCAAACAGAATCTCACGAAGTTTGATCGAATGCCGCACACGCATCCCAACACCGCCAAGACGCGCAGCAAACCACCGACGAAATCGTAGCCCGGCAGCCAGTGAGCGATCAGCTTTAACGCGGCGAGTTGTGGCAGCTTGAAGTAGTTCGCTTTAATCCACTCTATCGCATGTGCTTCGTATAACTGACACTCCTCACGTTCGCGGAAAATCGAACCTTCCAACGTTTCGAACTTATGCGAGTTCTGTGCAAGGATTCTTTGGGTTGGTGCCGATGTCCAGTGGCCATTATTCTCGATGATGTCGTCGGAGTAGCCGGACGCTAGGTTAAAACCGCCCTGTGTGCCAAGCGGCATAAACGCTTGCAACACCATGCAGTTCCTCGCCCACCACGGCGCCAGAATCAACAGAGCTCCCGCGAGGAAGAGCGACGTCAGGCTGACGCGACGGAAGAGCTTGGCCGACTTTGGAAGCTGCATGCAGTAGCCGATGAGAACGACGAGCGGTGGCATCCAGAGTACATACAACGAACGCGACAAGATCAGCAGCCCAAGGCAACCACCGGCCAAGAACATTCGCCACACATTTGGAGCTTGCACTGCAGCCAGTGTTGCCCACAAGAAGACGGCCAATGTGCAGACGGCAAGTGCCTCGGTCATGTAGGCTCCAGTTTGCGATCGGAGGACACCATCGGCTAGTGCCAGGATGATCACAACACATGCACAGCTGATGCTGACGTATCGCGCGGCCAGCGTCACCGTGATCGCGACGGCCAACGAAAGCAGAAACGCATTGGCGAGCCGCGCGGCGAAAAAACTCCGCCCGACACAGCGGTAGATGATTGACAGCAGGAACGGAAAGGCGGGAGGACGATTAGCCGTCGGCTGATAGCCGCCTTTTCGAGCCAAGATCCCGTCGTACATCCCCTGATGGTTGTTGGCTTCGTACGGCGCACGCCACTCGGGATCATCGTTATAGACTCCAAAGCCTCGTCCGCGCGCCAGGTTCAGGCCGATACTGTCATAATCTTGCGAATCGCCGGGAAGCGGTGGTCCCAGCGTTCCGTTGGGACCGCTGGTCACCGGAATCGCCAACACGAAATAAGGCAAGAAGACCGCGAACGACAAACAAAACAGCAGCCTCGCTCCAGTTGCTGTGGCAGGTTGATCCAGCCGATTCCAGCGTAATCCGACATTCAGTGCGGGGGTCTGATGATCATGAGTCTCGCTCACCCTCAGCCTCCGCTCGTGACCTGTTCGATATGCAGAAAGCCGCCGAAGTCCGACATGCAAATCTCATTCGCTAACGGTCGCGGCCTGTTCGCTCAACTCTTCTGCGTCTGCGGGGTCGTTGCCCGCGTCAGGTTCGTCCGCCGTTGCCGTTGCCTCTGGCGTCGCAGGACTCTCAGCCGGCGGTTCTGTCTCGGCGAGTAATGTAGCCAGTAACTCCTTCAGCGAGGTGATCTGCTCCGGGTGGTTCCACGGGAAGTTGCCCCGCACCTTGCCCCACTTGTCGACCACGACAAAGTCCTCACGATGGCCGCGTTCGGATAACGGCGACCAGTAGATCTCGGCCGCCACGCGGCGAATGTAGGCAAAATCACCTGTCAGAAACACCCAGCGATCGGGGTCCGCGTCGTACTTCTTGGCGTATTGCTGAAGCACGGGAGCGGTGTCTGTGTCGGGGTCGCAAGTGATACTCAGAAAATGCACGCCGCTCGCGCCGAATTCGCGATCCAGTTCCTTCACTTTCTGCGTTTGCAGCGGGCAAGCCGTCGGACAAGCCGTGAAGAAGAAGTTGACAACATGCACTTTGCCCGCCAGCGTCTCGGAATTGAAGTTCTTACCGCTGCGTTCGGTCAGCGTGTATTTCGTCAGCCACTCTGCCTTCGACGGGTAGGACTCGTCTGGTTCGACGCTCAACGTCTTCGTTTCGACAGGCGGAGCCGTCCTAGCATTCCGACCGATGAGTTGCGGTACGATCAACAGCACTCCGCCAGCGAGGAGTACAACCGCAGCCGCGAATATCCCAGTCCTGCTCATAGCAAATCTCCAGTAGTGCGTTTGCCCGCGATCCAACACGCGGCGGCAAACATGATTCCAGCAAAACACCCGGTCACCAACCAGCACGTTCCGAGCTGCGGCGTCCAAATCCCTTGGAGGGCGATATCGTCGTACAGCAAGCGTCGCACACCCGCGACACAGTAAGTCACAGGATTTATACGCATGCACCAGTGTAAGGCAATCTGATTCCAAGCGATTGTCCCATCTAACGGCGGAACCGGGAAGAAGGCGCCGGAGAGCAGCCACATCGGCATCAACAGCAAATTCATGATGGCATGAAAGCCTTGTGTCGATTCCATACGCCAGGCCAAAACAAATCCCAGCGATGTCAGAGCCAACGCCGCCACAAACAACAGCACGACGAGCACCGCGGCCGTTTGCACGCTCAGCGACACTTGAAAGACTGCCGCGAGCGTCAGAAACACGATCCCTTGCACCAACGCGATCAGCGAGCCGCCCAACACTTTGCCCAACACCATCGACCACCTTGGCACCGGAGCCACCAGCACCGATTGCAAGAATCCCTCGCGGCGGTCTTCGATGATCGAGATCGTTGCGAAGATGGCCGTGAACAGCAGGATCAGCACCAGTGTTCCCGGGAGATAGTATTGCAAAAACGATTGGCCGTTCTCCTCGCCAGGTGACATGCGGAACGAACGCGACAGACCGGTGCCAAACAACAGCCAAAACAGAATTGGCTGCCCAAGGGCGCCAATCACGCGATTTCGTTGGCGAAAGAAGCGGACGATTTCTCGCCAACAGAGTGTTCTCGCCGCCAACCACGGAGAACCGATTGCAATCGAGCCGTCAGAGTCGCTCATGCCACGTCCTCCTTCTCTTGCCAGAAACGATGCCCGGTCTTCTGAATAAAGACGTCTTCCAGCGTGGGCTTGGCCAGCGTGATCGATTGAACTCGATCGGGAAACGCTTCGACCAGCTTCGCCACCCAACTGCCAGCGTCGGTCTGCTCGAGTCGAACGCGACCGCCGACAACTTCGGCATGGAGACTGAACCGTTCGCGAATCGCCACGGCCAGCGAGTCGGCTTCGTCGGTTTCGATCGTGATCGTGTCGCCGCCGATGGATGCCCGTAAACGGTCGGGTTTGTCCAACGCCACGATCGTACCTTGATCGAGAATCGCAATCCGATCCGCTCGCTCGGCTTCTTCCAACAGATGCGTCGTCAGGACAATCGTCACGCCGGCGTCGTCACGCAACCGGTAAAGATACCGCCACAAGTCCGCACGAGCGCCCGGGTCGAGACCGGTGCTGGGCTCGTCCAGCAACAGTAATCGTGGCTCGTGGACCATTCCCTTGGCCAACTCGACACGTCGCCGCAATCCGCCTGAGAGTGTTTCCGTCAACTCATTCGCTCGGTCAGCGATCCCGAGTTGCTCCATCATCGCTTGCTGTCGATCACGGAGGAGTTTTCCGCTAATTCCATACAGCGCCGCTTGATGGCGAATGTTCTCGGCGACGGTCAGTTTCTTGTCGAGACTGGGTGCTTGGAATACGACACCGATGCGCCGCCGTACGTCGGTGGCATGCGTTCGCAGATCAAAGCCGAGGATGGATACGTCGCCTTGCTGACAGCGAATCAAGGTCGAAAGCACGCGAAACAGGGTTGTCTTGCCGCCACCGTTGGGTCCGAGAAAGGCAAACACTTCGCCTTCACGAACCTGCAAGTCGAGGCCGTGAAGCGCCTGACGGGGACCGTAGAAATGAGAAAGTCCCGATACGCGAATGGCGTACGGGACAGCGGTGGTTGCTTCAGTCATGGTTGTTGTAAGTATGAGATACGCGGCCTTATGGAGTGCGGCGACTTGTCGCCGCTTTGGGATTTTCCCAGCGTCAGAGCCGTCATCGCTACCTCGCAACGCTCGCGGCAACAACGAAAAAGTGCTGCGCACAAAAGGCTAAAGCGGCGACGAGTCTCCGCAGTCCAAAATGTTGCAAATTGCGAATTGGGACTATTCTTGCTTCAGGGGATCGTGCGGCGTTGCGTCATGCTTCATCGCCGCCTGCTCTAACAGCGAATAGGAAGCCGGATTCGCCGCACGCAGCAGCCGCTCTTCCGAGTACTTGCGAACCCGCAAACCGATGTCCGGGACCAACATCAACATCAAGAACAAACTCATGATGCTGGCCGGAACCGTAAGCACGTACTTCCAGTTGGCTTCCCAGATCAAGTGCATAAAGAACAGCATCACCAACAACGCCTTGCAGCATGAGACCGCAATCATGATCGTCCAGCCGAGCTGCGGAGTTTTCATGATCGCTGGAGTATTACCGACAGCAAACGAAATGCACGTTAGTACGGCGAGTGCTGCTCCAACGGCCAGGTACTTGCCCAACCCACCGTGACCACCGTGTTCGTCGCCGTCATGGTGATCCGCGTGAGCAACTTTATCGTGCGACATCCGATGACTCCGAAGACAAAATCTAAAAGCCGATGATGCGGCGGATGCCGACATCGTACGTTCGCTGGCCTAAAACAGGTACAGCAGTGGAAACAGGAAGATCCACACCAAGTCCACAAAGTGCCAGTACAACCCGGTGTTTTCAATCATATTGGCCCGCGAGGAATCGAGCTTCAAGGGCCAAATACAGGCAAAGACAATCAAGCCGACGATCACGTGCAACGCATGAAAGCCGGTCAACAGAAAGTACGTGCTGGCCCACATATTGCCGCTGGGAATCTTCATTGGCAAGTGCAGCCAGTTGAAGTCCTCGTTGAGTCCATCCCATTTGCTTTGGTCGCGATGAACGAAAGTGTGCTGCTCGCCGTCGTAGTCAACCGCAAAGAACTCGTCGAGTGCCTCTTCACGATGGAGAATCTGTGCCAGCCTTGCATCGATCGCAGCAATGCGTTCCATCACCATGGTTTCTTCGGGTGCGAGCGTCGCGGGCGGTGAAGTTGCTTCTCCTGAACTTGCACCTGCCGCAAGCGTCTTCAAAGCTTCCAGTGTCGGCGCGGTGGCGGAGTTAACCAGATCAGCACGCTCTGCGGCAAGTTTCGCCGTTTCTGCCTGGCGGTCAGCTGCCTCCCATCGCAAATACTCCGAGACCGCGTGTGCGTCGCGATGCAGCGGGTAAACGAGGTAGGACAAAATCTCCATCGCAGCCTGTCGCGTTTTCCAATCATCGGTTTTAGCCGCCGTCGTCTCCGCCCACTTGGCGAAATCGTTCAGCAGCCGCTCGGCAACGGGTAGGCGAGCTTTACGCACTTCGTTGCCCGCAGCAAGACTCGCTGCCTTGGACTCGGCGGTTCGCAACTCGGATGCAATCTCCGTGAGGCGAGTTTTCTGTTGTTTGAGTTCTTCGTCCTCTTCTGGAGACAGATGGGACTTGGCTTGCAGTTCATCACGCCGAGCCGTTACCGACTGCTGCTCGTTTTGCAATTCCTGTTTGGCGTTATCCGAAGTCGACAGCTCGGTCTCCTCGGTCTGCCACTTCGTCACCATGTCATTCAGTTGCGTGCGTACCGCCGAGACATAGTAAATATCGGCCTTCTCGTAGATCTTGCTGTGTGGTTTCTGCGGGAAGATGCCGTGTTGGAACTTGCCCGTGTATTCGTAAGCTTTAATTCCGAGGAAGACACAAGCCAATGCGAAAGTCACCGTGAACCAGATCTTCGCAAGCTTTGCCTTATTTGTCCGAGCCGCCTCATAGGCCAGCACGATCGACAAGCTCGAACAGATCAGTACGAAGGTGTTGAGGGCTCCCCAGAATTCCGCAACATGCACGTCATGCGGAGCCGGCCAGGTTCCGGAAGGCGCACCGAACCGCAGTACGATATACGTACCGATCAATCCGGAAAAAAACATGATTTCGGTCGAAAGGAATAGCCACAGGATCACTTTGCCATTATTGATTGGCAACGCGGGTTGATATTCCAATTGGATGTGGCCGCCATGGCCGCTCTCGTGTTCCGACATGCTCGCGAACAATCCTAGTAGGCCGGAACAAGGCTTTGCGCGGTTCCGACGTCTCATTTCCAAGTGCTGCCGGAACCGCGCAAAGCCTAGTTCCGGGCTACGTCAAATCCAAAGAACAATTAATGCCAACATCAGCACCGTCGGCAGATAAACCAACGAGACTTTTAACAAACGTCGCGCGGCAAGGTCACTGAGACTCACGCAAAACACAACGGCAAATGCCAGTTGCATCGAGCCCAGAAGAAACGCCGCTACCAGGTAAACGGAACCGCCGAAGCCTGGCGAATACAGTGCCGGTAGAAGGCTGACCGGCAGCAATGCCAACGCTCCGCAAACCGCTTGCACACCGGCCCGCCGCCCGGTCGGGTCGACCACCGAGAGCATCTGCATTCCCGCCTGACCGTATTGCTTGCGATACATCCAGGCGATTGCCATGAAGTGCGGAAACTGCCACAGGAACACAATCATAAACACCGAACTTGCGCGGAGATAATCGCTCCCGACTCCACCTGCAGCCGCCCAGCCAATAAACACAGGCAGCGCCCCTGAGATCGCGCCGATAGCGGTATTCAGCGGAGTACGAGTCTTCAGCGGAGTGTAGATCCAAACATAAACCACCCAGGTCATCAGTCCCCAAAACGCGGCTTCAAGATTGACGAGCAGCGCCAGGTAGACTTCGCCTGCCACAATCGTGACGACAGCGAAAGTGACTACTTCGGTGACGGAAAGACGCCCTGCCGGAAGCGGTCGATTGGCGGTTCGGTCCATGCGTAAATCGAGTCGGCGTTCGAGAAACTGATTCAGCGCACTGGCGCTACTAGCGACCAGCAGCGTTCCCAACAACGCATGGATCATCGCCCAAGGCTCTGGCTGGCCCCAACGAGCGCAAGAATAAGCTATCGCCACCGTAACCAGCACGAGCATACCGATGCGAGGCTTAGTCAACTCGACAAAATCCGCCACACGAGCCAAGCGTTGACTTCGCACCGTTTCCAAGCTGAGAGTAGTCGTGCTCATGTCGCCAACTCCAACATTAGAGCACTCGATCCCAACGCCACGACCGGA
>CAUJKL010000434.1 GCA_963204995.1 Planctomycetota bacterium
GTCCAACCGTAAATCAAATGCGTCACCAGCCCGATCCACCAAGGAATCTGCTCAACAATCCAGTTGCCCTCGAACAGCAACGGCTGTAGCCAGGCGAGGATCAGGTAAAAGTGAACGAGCCACATGGACGCAGCGAGAATCGTGGCGACCAGATACCGGTACGAGACTTTTCTGTTGGCCGTAGACCAAGTCAGCAGCAGATGGAATGGCACGCCGAGCAACATGCCGGTGCCGATGTACAAACAGCAGCCGATCACGAGCGTCAAGCCGCCGTCTAGTTCCAATGCCCGCTCGCCGAGCGGGAACGTCAGATAGACCTGAATCAGACGTAGCGGATGCTGATTGATCAATGTGGAACCAATCACATTGAACATTAAGCTCGTCATGGCTCCGAACATGCCCAGCATAAAGCCGGCGGTGGCGTAGTACGCGGTGTAGAAACCTTCGGCCTGCCAGTGCTTTGGCGGAGCCTCGACCTCTTGCTGCAGCTGTGCGACTCGCTGCTGCAACTCGGCCAACTCATCCAGTTTGTGCTGACGGTCTGCTGAATCCATACGGGCACTTATTTCTAAAGGGCTACTCTTCTTTGTTGCGAATTATTACTGGTTGACGGTCGTCACCGGCTCGTCGGCCACCACTTGATCGAGCCCCTCGACTTGGCGTCCTTCGACGATGCTCTCGACGTAATGGACCAAGTGCCAGAAAGTGTCTGGCTCCTGTGACAGAGCTTGCTCAAAGGCTGGCATCGGCGTGCCGTTGATACCGGTAAAGATGCGTCGATAGACATCGATGGGCCGACGACCTCCGTGCAGCATCCGCGACGTAATATCGGCGGCCGGTGCCACAAGGCCCCATGCGTCGTAGTTGAGCTTCTCGCGTTTGTCTTCCGGCAATGCTTCTTGAGCCGCGATGAATTCGCTGCTCAGCCAATCCGTTTGCCCACGACCGTCCTTGCCATGACATTTCGAGCATCCTTTGTTCAGAAATGCCTTGCGTCCGGCGAGAATCGTTTCGTCCGTGTACTTGGGCTGTGCGGTTACGGGTAGTACGACTTGGTAAGCTGCTTGCTCCCAGTTGTCGTGGATGCGAGTCACGCTGTCGATGAACTCCACACTGTCGATCTCTTGGTCGGCATCGTAATCCAGCTCGGCGACACGCGCCACATCGGCTTCTAATTCTCCGCGATAGCTTAACACCTTGACGTAGTCGACGACGGCCTGCACGTCCTCGTCTGGTAGCCAAGGGAACGCCGGCATGGAGGTACCTTTGGCACCCCTGCGAATCACGCGAATCAAATCGCTGCGGTGCGGCTTGGCACCATACGGCGTCGAAGTGAATTTGTAAGTACCCGGGCGATAATCTCGCGGCTTGGGAAACAGATACGGCGCGGCCTCACCCATGCCATCGCCCGTAGTGCCGTGACATCCGGCACAACGTCGATTGAACACGGCCGCGCCGTGAGCCAAGTGATCGGGTTCAATCACATCAACTAGTTTTGGGACGCCGTCGTCCGCCGGTTCTCCGGTTGGAAGCCGCAATCGCGGATTGAGTGGTGTGCCAAAATATCGAGCCAAAGTCTCTTGCAGCTGACGCTGATGTTTCTCGGGTAACTTCAACGTGGCCTCACTGGCAACGTAGACAGGCTTGGGGGTCCGGCTGCATCCAGCAAGGAGAGCGACGGCCACGAGACAAAGGAGCGAAGCTGAGCGACGAACCAATTCGACGCATTCAAAAAACTGCATATTTGATGATCCGTACTAATAAATGAGGCTGTGGCTAACGCAACTGAACGCGGCCTCGAATTAAGTCAGCCACACCTCTGGCCGATTTCCTTGCTGCTCGATTACGCACACCCGATGCCAAGACCAGCGAAGTTGCTTCTGTCCCTGACGACCGCCACATTCTGACACACCCCAAGCAATTGTCAACGCAACGAATCACGAACTAAGAACCGTCGTAAATGCATCGATAGAAACAGGTTACAATGATTTGCGGCCATTCTTCCGGAAGAAAAAGTCCAATGTGCTGTTCCGATCGCGCAGGCAAAAGTGTGCAAAATAGCGCGCTTGCGCGATATAACTCGCAGCAGATGAAACGGTAGGCAGTCGCCGAAGCCATGCCTGAGATTTGGGCGGGACGGAGATGCCGGACAGTTCCACTCACGAAACCCTGGGACCGTAATCACGAAAGTACGACCGGGCACTTCGTTGGCGCGCGAGATTCGGTGCCTCGGAAGAGGTCATCCCGGGAGTCGCCTAAGGCAGTTCCAGCACTTCGACTTTGCGGATTGCGACGATGCTGCCCGGATCGTGATGTTGGAAAGCGAAGTGGCCTTCCTTAAACGTCTGGGCGAAGTCGAGATGCTCATACAACTCGTTCCCATCCACGGTGATCTTAATGCGAGTCATTTCCCTGCCGCGCCACACGTCGTCTCGAACTTCGATTTCGTAAGTGAACCAAGTATCAGGCTCGACGAGTCGCTTGTAGATATGACAAAAGCCGTACAACGATCCGGTGCGAATGGGGTCGGTGTGTGTACTATCGATTTGGGCTTCGTAGCCATCGCTGAATCCTGGCTTACGAGTCGTACGGAAGTAGAGCCCTGAGTTTCCGCCGTCGCTGATCTTTACCTCGGCACGATAGCGGAAATTTTTGTACGGTCCCTGCGTGCAAACCAACATCGAAGCTGGCCCGGAGCCGCTCAGCGCGCCGTCCTTTACTTCCCACTTACTCTCTTCTTTGCCAACCCGCTCCCAGCCCTCCATCGTTTTGCCATCGAACAGCGAAACCCACTTTTCGTCCTCCGCCTTGGCGTCCATCGCCAACAGGAACACACTAATGACGGTAACTGCAATCGACGACCAGCGAAGCGAGGATCTCATAGAATTGTTCCTAGTATCAAAGATGCAAGCGGCTAAACATTTCCACGATCGCCATCATACCAGATAGAGGACGACTGCGTCACGAAGCTGGAGTTCTGGTAGTGATACTGTTTGCTGCAAACCTTGACCGTGTGCCACTGGCTCTGCCAGTGTCTGCTTTTCTTGTCATTTGCGGGCCGCCCGCGCGCTACAGCGACAACCGGAAACTCCCAGAAAGCACTGGCGGAGCCAGTGGCACACCGAAGATGACGCCCAAACGATATCAGTACCGAGTTCTGAGCGCTTTTGGGTGTGGATGTCTTGATTTAACGAGGGGGCAGTCGCGAGTGCGGCGAATTCTCCAGCGGTGCCAGTGTTTGCGCCGTGGCTCTGGGTTTCCCGTCGCACGTCGGTCGAGTATCGTTGATGCCGCTGGCTTGGGCCCGTTCGTAAGTCAGCTCGCCATCCTCGCAGCAAAATCGGTACTGACTCTAATCGCGTGGGGCCGTTCCAACGGCGCGGAAGTTCAATAGGAATTCGCATGAAGCTCATCTCCTGGAACGTCAATGGCATCCGCGCCTCGATGGACAAAGGCTTTCGCGAGTTCGTCGAAACCGACCTGCCGGATATCCTCTGTCTTCAAGAAACCAAGGCCGAGCCGAGCCAAGTGGATCTCGCTTGGGCCGAAGCTCTGGGCTATCACCAAGCGTGGAACTGTGCCGAGAAGAAGGGCTACAGTGGGACGACCATCTGGAGCAAAGTTCCTCCCAAGAAGATAGCTCTCGGGATCGGACTCAACGAGCACGACCGAGAAGGCCGCGTCATCACTGCCACGTTTGATGACTTTCACATCGTCAACGTTTACACGCCGAATTCGCAGCGCGAACTGACTCGACTCGAGTACCGTCAGCGCTGGGACGCCGATTTTCTGGCCTATGTGAAGAAACTGAATCAACGCCGGCCGGTAATCTTTTGTGGCGATGTGAATTGTGCGCACAAAGAGATCGATCTGGCGAATCCCAAGTCGAATCGAAGAAACGCCGGATTTACCGATGAAGAGCGAGCGGGCGTTGATAAGATAGTGGCTGCCGGTTTCCTCGACTCGTTTCGCCAGTTCGACAAATCGCCGGGAAACTACAGTTGGTGGACTTATCGCAGCGACGCGCGTCAACGGAACATCGGGTGGCGATTGGATTACTTTTGGGTCGCCAAGAAGTTCTGGGATCGCGTTGAAGGCGCAAGGATTCGCAGCGAGATTCTCGGCTCCGATCATTGCCCCGTAGAACTTACCATATCATAGCCCGTGTGGCCTGCCTCGATTTGTCGCGGATTGCACTTTGCAAACATAGCGTCACCAAAAAAGGGAGATCTGATCGTGAATCGCGTTCTCTTTCTGCTCGGCGTTTGTGCTTTGGGGTTGCTACAAGAACTCATCGCGAAGGAGTGGACGACGCGAGATGGCAAGAGTTCAGTAGAAGCTGAGCTTGTCGACGTGGACGGTGAACTTGTCATCTTGAAGCGGTCGTCCGACGGCAAGTTGTTTAAGGTTCCATTTTCGCGATTGAGCCTCGGTGATGTGCAGTACGTGCGCGAGGCGATGAAGGCCGCCGCTGGCGATAACACAGCAGAGACTGCGCCAATCGCACCGGACGGTTTGGGTAAGCAACGATCGGCCGCCGTGGTGATTCCCTCCGGCAAAGGACCACCGCTGGCCAACGCTGATCGAACCGGTTGGCAAGTGAAACCCGATCCGGCGGCGGTGCCGTGGTCGCTGCCAGCTAAACACCAGCTGCGCATTCCTGTTCCTAAGTCGAACGGCCGCGATGATGTCCTGTTTCCACTTGCCGGTGCGCCCGTCGTTGCCTTGGGCAGCAATGATCGCGACATGGTTCGCGAACTCTGGGATCTCCGCGACCAACGCCGCATCGGTGTGATACGCGAACCGATTCCGAACATCAATCAATTGTCGCTCAGCCCGGATGGCCAACTCATGGCCGCGTTCTCGACAGGCCAGGATGCAAAGATCGACCTGTGGTCGTTTCAAACCGGCAAGCTGGCCAAGCAGATCGATTTGAAAGCCAGTTTTGTTTCGGTCTATGGGCTCGATTTCGCAGGCCAGGATCGCCTTGTTGCATCGATGCCGAACGAAAAGGGATTTGTAATGTGGAACGCGTTGAGTGGCGAGCGACTCGCCAAGATCGATGCCTACCCCACACCGATGAAGGACCGCTATGTAATCAGCGCCGGAGGAAGCTATCTCGCATTTGCGAAAGACACGGATCGCGTCGATATCTTTGACACTCGCAACGGAGTACTCGCAGGTGATTTGCGAATCGATGTGGGCGAGCGGTGGAGTTCCCAAATCGGCGCGATGGCGTTCTCGCGCGACGGC
The DNA here is from genome assembly GCA_963204995.1 of Planctomycetota bacterium. Taxonomy (GTDB): domain Bacteria; phylum Planctomycetota; class Planctomycetia; order Pirellulales; family Pirellulaceae. Next base: position 5,254 of record CAUJKL010000434.1, read on the forward strand.
GAAGAGTTCGCTGTGCTGCTCGGGCGACGCGAGAACTCGCACTTCCTGTGTTGGTCGATGTCCACCGGCGAACTTGTCGCCCAACACAAATTGAACGATCAGTTCGACCTTCGATCGCCAGCCTCTTCGTCACCCGCTCGCATGATCGGAATCGAATGGCTTCCGGATGAGCGGGGCTGGCTGGTTCTCGGCGGAGCGATTGTCGATCGAAAGCGAGGTGGACCGATCTGGGTTGCCGACAGCGAACGTTACAGCCTGTATCCCGCTTACCGCAAGATCGTGGACGCCGAACGCATGCTCGTCGTCTCGGGCGAACGGGACACACGCGTCCTCGAGCTGATCGACATTCCCTGGCAGCAGATCGAAGAGAGCGATCGTATCGTGGCCATGGGCGGCAGTGTCGAGGATCTCGGTCTGCCCGATGTTACCAAAGCTGATTGGAGCGAACCGCGTGATGTCTCGCTGGCGCGTGGCGATGGGAACTATGCTCCCGCCGCGCTAGCACCACTATCAGTGGCTGCGACCGCTGGAAAAGTCTATTACGATGCGAGCAGCATGGCGCGCACGGTCGTGTTCTCCGCCGCCGAAGCCCACCGCGTGTTAATTGGTGGTGATCCCTCAGATTATAAGAAGCGACGTGAGGATATGGTCAGCAGCCAAGCTGGGCATTTCGCGGACATCTTTGATCTCGGCACGGGCCAGCGGATCGCGAGATTCGAGCCGCCGTTCGCTACGGAACTGCAAGACTTTAGCCCGTCGGGCAGGTTGGGACTTTTCCGCGACTTGAAGACCAAGGACCGGATTGACGTCTACGATCTGGAATCGGGAAAGCACCAAGTCGGCTTTCGACCGTATCTGGATCGCGGCGAACGATTTCAACGCCAAGTCGTGTGGGCCGAGTTCGTGGACGACGAGCACGTGTTGACGCGGAGCCAAGGCGGCGAGCTCGTGTTATGGGCGCTGGATGGCTGTCGAGCGGAATATCTGCTGGCGACTGGACCATCGCCGGTATTTCTGGATCGGGGACGTCGCTATTTCGCGATGGTGAACGACGGTTTCGTTAACATCATCGAAGCCAAGACGGGAGCATTGAGCAGCCAGTTCAATTTGCCTGGCACGCTCCGGATTGCCGCCGCGTCAGCGATTGTATTTCGAGCGGACGGCGGTCGACTCGCCGTCTTGTTCTATCAAGAAGACGAACGGCGGCTGCTCGCTTGGGACACTAGCAACGTAGAGCCGATTTGCGACCTCACGCTTCCCTTTCAATCATTTAGCATGAGTTGGAGCGATCCCGATCACATCGTCGTGCATGGTACACAGGCTCCTCGCGACATCGCGAAGGGACAACGCCTGACACTTGTTAACGTCGCTACCAATCGCGTCGAGTGGAATTACCAACTCGCTTTGGGAGCTCTGCCGACCGTCGCCCCAGAAGATCGGTTTTGGAGCATCGTTGCCGACCCGAATCGACGCGGACGTCAATTGCTAAGCTTCGATTTGCCCGATCCCAAAGTGCAGGAAGTGATTGCCTCGACACCCGTGCCCAAGCCGATGTTCGGTAAAGACACTCGCGTCGCATTGAAGGTCGTCATCGGCGGCATGCCGGACGAATTGCCGGATCGCCGCGAGCGCGAAGACGAATTCGACCGCAGCTTGCGCGAGCAGTACACGGGCCAGTTGACGTCGCGGGGTATCACTGTCGACGATTCGTCACCCGTAGTATTTACGGTCTCGGTGAAGAATCTCACGAAAGACGAGATCGTCTTGCTCGGCTCGCGATATCGTAGCCGTGACGCGATCGCATTTGTGTTGTCTACAAAAACCGTGCATGCGACAATGTCGGTCCAGTCTGGAAACAACTTGACGCTGTGGCAGCGCGACCACCTTGTCGATCTGAATGGCATCGACGCCTCACGACGCCCCCACGACATGCCGCTGAGTACATATGTCCATTTGCAGCAATGGCAACAAGCCAAACAATGGTGTATCGAGATGCCATTGCCGAAAGATCTTTACCACCCGGATGTCTATCTAGGGCTCGGCGAGTCGGAAATCTCGACATCAGGCATTCGTTACTTACGACAGTTCGCATCGCCAAGCAAATGAAAGTAAGCTGGTACATTGTCAAGGTTAAGCATCGAGCTGCCACTGCTTGTTCGCAAGCGGTGACACGCGAGCCCAAAGCGAATCTTTGGCAAAGCACCATCAAGGTCGTTCGTGGTTTGAAGCCATCGAAGACCTCGGCTGCTCACGAACACAACATGACACGAGAGGCTATTATGACGATGACACACACGACGTATGTTTCACCCTCGCGTTCGCAACTAGTTCGAGTTCTCCTGGCCGGATCGTTGTGTCTGTTGACTTGCGTTTCCTCCGCTGCGGATCGCC
>CAUJKL010000435.1 GCA_963204995.1 Planctomycetota bacterium
GGCCGCCGGCTGACCGATGTTGTCACCATGAACCCCGGGATCACGCGGGGTGAGATAGCCGGAGCCCTGGGGATATCAGGACCGTCGGTTACCCGGTGGCTCAAACAATACGTAGGCCTGGGGTTGTTCCGCGAGGAACGCGAGTTGACCGTTACGTTACTGGTGGATTTGAGTGCCTCGGAGGGACTCGGCACGCATTATCAAACGAAACGTGAACTGATCACCGAACTCGGCGCCACCCTGGCCTTCTCGGCGATCAAGAACAACGACAACGTCGGCTTGCACTTGTTCACCGACGACATCGAGAAGGTCGTGCCTGCCAGCAAGGGTTCGCGGCACGTGCTGCGAGTCATCCGCGAACTGTTGTACTGCGAACCGATCGGACGTGGCACGAATTTAACGCGTGCCATCGAACACATGAACCGTTCGACAAAACGCCGGTCGGTCGTGTTTCTGATCAGCGACTTTCAAGATCGCGGCTACGAGCGGGCTCTCCGCGTGGCAAAGCGCAGGCACGACGTGATCCCAATCGTAGTGGCCGATCAGCGCGAGTTTGCGATTCCGAATATGGGCTTGGTCGAGTTCCGTGACGCGGAGACTGGCGAAGTCGCTTGGCTCGACACCTCCAGCCGCCGCCATCGTCAGTTGTACGAAGCCCACGCCAAGAAGTTGTCCGAAGAACGAGACCGGACACTCACCAAGCTTGGCATGGATGCCATTCACGTCTACACGGGCGAAGACTTTGTCGACCCCTTACGAAAATTCTTTCACCGCCGGGAGAAGAAGCGATGAACGCTAGCCGAATTCACCATGCGATCGCGCTGTTCGCGTTGCTGGCTCTGGCCGCCGCGGTGTCGGCCAATGACGATGGCTCGTTCAGCAAAACAAACGAGCAAGGCCCCGTGCAATTGACGACGTCCATCGATCGTACGTCGGCACGGATTGCCGAGCCGGTGACGCTAACCATCACGGCCACCGCCCCGCAAGGCATTACGCTCAACTTCCCGCAGGTTCCGAAAGCGCTCGGCGAGCTTGATGTTGTTGGCGTCAAGGACACGTTTGACATTCCCGTCGCGGAAGGCCGGCAATGGACGCGAACTTATCAACTCGAAAGCCTCGTGTCGGGAGACATTCAGATTCCGGCCGTGGAGATCTCTCTCACGGATCGCCGTGATGGTGCGGCCAAGCACGACTCGATTCAATCACAGCCGATTCCGCTCCGCATCGCCAGCGTGTTGGAAGGACGCGCCGACCCGTTGAAGTTTCGCGATATCAAGAGCGTGGTGGACGTGCCCGCCACGCCGCAACAGTCATCCGTCTGGGTTGCCTGGATGGTCGGTGGAGCCGGAACTGTTGCCCTCGCGGGCTTGGCGTTTGTCGTTTGGACACTTCGTCGCCGCGAACCGTCGGCGGATCGCTGGGCACTCGCCGAATTGCAACATTTGGAAGACAGTCCACTGCGTACCAGCGGAGACTTCGACGAGTTGTACTTCCGGCTGACGTTAATCGTGCGTGGTTATGTCGAACGGCGATTTGGCATCGCCGCGCCGAAGTGGACGACCGTCGAGTTCATGGAACGATTGCGGGCCGACAATCGCTTTGACACGCAACAACAAACGGCGTTGGGAGACTTTCTGGCATCGGCCGACCTGATCAAGTTCGCGTGTGCCGAGCCCTCCGGCGAGGAAGTGATCGCCGCGTTCGCCAAGGCACGCGACTTCATTCGTGAGACAACGAAATTAGAAAAGAGCCAGCCCGTGAAGGAGGCCGCCTGATGTTTCATACTTCGTCTAGTTGGTTCCTGCTGTTGCTGCTGTTGGTGCCGCTGATTGTGTGGCGGATGCTGGCGACGCGCAAACGTTCGGCCGTCATGTTCAGCTCGACGGAAATGATTCGTCACATCCGTCCCTCTTGGAAGCAGCGGTTGTGGTGGCTGCCACCGGCGCTACGCGTGGGAGCCATCGTCCTGTTGATCATCGCGAGGGCCCGGCCGCAAGAAGGCCGCAAGCAAACGGTCGTCGATAGCGAAGGCATCGCGATCGAAATGGTCGTCGACCGTTCAGGCAGTATGCAGGCAATGGATTTCCAAGTGGACGGTGAAGCCGTCGATCGCTTGACGGCTGTGAAAGATGTGGCCGCCAAGTTCATTGACGGCGGCGACGGTTTGGAAGGACGCAGCAACGACCTGCTCGGCCTGATCAGCTTCGCCGGATATGCCGATAGCCTCGGCCCGCCGACGCTCGATCATGCGTATGTGATCGGTCGGCTCGATGATACACAGATCGTCACCGAGCGGAGCGAAGACGGCACAGCGATCGGCGACGCGATCGGCTTGGCGATCGAGAAACTGAACACGCTGGATCACGACGCCAACCGGAAGATGAAGAGCAAGATCGTGATCCTGCTGACCGACGGCGAAAACAACGCCGGTGAAGTCGAGCCGATACAAGCGGCGGAACTGGCCGAAACGATGGGCATCAAGATCTACACGATCGGTGTCGGCACAAAGGGCCGCGCGCCGGTTCCCGTGGTCGACCCGTGGGGTCGCCGCACGATGCAGTGGATGGATGTGAACATCGACGAAGCGACGCTGAAGAAAGTTGCCGAAGCGACAGGCGGAAAGTACTTTCGCGCCACCGACACGGCGTCGCTGGAAAACATTTACAAGGAAATCGATCAACTGGAAAAGAGCCGCATTGAAGAGCGGCATTACGTGGACTATCGCGAACTGGCCATCGAACCGGTGCAAGCGGGCGCGATGGCCTTGCCGCCGTTGGTGCTCGTCGCACTGCTGATGCTGGCTGGCCAAGTCGTATTGAGCAATAGCGTATTTCGACAAGTTCCGTAAGCAGCCGTGGGATAGGCTTCCAGCCTGTCGACGCGCGCCACTGACAGGCTGGAAGCCTATCCCACTCAATACTGACGACATATCGAGGAAGAATCACATGGACATTCAAGTTGGAAACGTTGCGAACTTGCAGTGGTTGTGGCTGCTGGCCCTCGTGGCGGCAGTAGTTGCCGTGGCCGCTGTCTTGCGGCGTCGCGCACTGGCTCGGTTTGCTACCGCGAATCTCATCGGCCAACTCATTCCCGCAGGCGGCCGGACGCGCCGTGTTGCGAAAGCCGTGTTGGTGCTGGCCAGCCTGGCTGCGATGGTGCTGGCCCTGATCGACGTGCGTTGGGGGAAGACCTGGCGCGACGTGCCGCAAAAGGGCGTTGAAGTCATGTTCGTGCTAGACGTGTCGCGATCGATGCTGGCTCAAGATGCCCCGCCCAATCGGCTGGACCGCGCCAAGCAACAGATCACAGACATGGTCGACGCCATGACCGGCGACCGCGTGGGCTTAGTTGTGTTTGCCGGTGACGCGCGGCGGCGCATCCCGTTGACCAGCCATCACAATGACTTCAAGCAAACGCTGACAGAAGTCGGACCACAAGACGTCGCACGCGGCGGTTCGCGGTTGGGAGACGCCATTCGGGTCGCTGCCGATTCCTTCTTGAATAAGACCACGGACCACAAAGCGATTGTGCTGTTTACCGATGGCGAAGACATGGAAAGCGATCCGATCAAGCAGGCTCAGAAGGTGCATCAAGAACGCGGCGTCCGTATCTTCACGGTCGGACTGGGCGACGCGACGCAAGGCGAGCGGATTCCGGTCAGCACCAGTCGCGGCGACAGATCGTATCTGCAATACAACGGCCAGCAAGTGTGGTCCAAGATGAACGGCCAGGTGCTGCGCCAGATCGCCACGGACACTGGCGGAGCGTACATCCCGGCCGGCACCAAGCAAGTGGATATGGCGGGCGTCTATCGGAACTACATCGCTGGCGTCGAGCAACAGGAATTCGAGACCGCACGGGTCAACAGCTACATCCCTCGCTTTCAATGGTTTGTCGGCGCGGCGCTGTTACTGCTGATGCTGGACACCGTCATCGGCTATGGGCAACGCGTTGTGGCCGGTCTCCCACGCGCTGTGGCCGGTCTCCCGACCGAGCCACGCCCCACGACCGAAGGTCTCCCGCGCCGCGAGAAACGTTCGACCCACAAAAAACTCCCGCCCGCGCCTGCCACGATCGCATCGCTTGCCTTCATCACGGCGTGCTGCTTCACGGCTTCCGCTTCAGCCGTCGACATCTCGACGACAGTTCGCCGCGGCAACGAAGCACTCGCCGAGGGCAAGTTCGACGAAGCGTTGACCAGCTATCAACAGGCTGCGACCGATGAACCGGCTCGAGCGGAATTGCTCTACAACCAAGCAGTCGCCCACTATCGCAAGGGCGAGTACGAGCAAGCGCGCGGGCTGTTCACGCAAGCGACCGCAGCCGAGGACCGAGGACTCGAAGCCAAGGCACGCTTCAACTTGGCGGATTGCGATTACGCAGAAGCCGTCGCGTTGGCAGAAAAGGACAAACCAGCTGCGATCGAACGGTTGCAACGCGCCATTTCGCACTATCGCGGTGCTTTGCAGTCCAATCCTGACGAAGGCGACGCACGGGCCAATATCGAACTGGCGCAAATGCTGATCAAGAAACTCCAGGACGAGGAGAAACAGGATCAGCAGAAGCAGGACGACCAGAAGCAAGACGACCAAAAGCAGGACGATCGGCAGAAGCAAGATCAGGAGAATCAGGACCAGCAGAAGCAAGATGACAAGCAGCAACGAGATCAACAACAAGACCAGCAGAAGCAGGATCAAGAGAAGTCAGACGAACAAAAGCAAGACCAACAACAATCAGGTGAACAGAAAGAGGACGAGCAGCAAGACCAACCGAAGCAAGAGCAACCAGACCAGGATCAACAGAAGTCTGGCGAACAGAAGCAGGACCAGCAAAAACAAGATCAGCAGAAGCAAGACCAACAGAAACAGGAGGAGCAAAAGTCCAGTGACGAGAAAGACCAACAGCAGGACCAACAGCAGGCCGGGCAGCCGCAAGCGGCTGATCAGGACCAGCAACCGCAAGGAGCGCCGCAATATGGCGGCGAGTCAACGGCCGAACAGGAAGCCCAGCCCATGACCAAAGAGGAAGCCCAAAAGATGCTGCAAGCCGTGCGCGATCGAGATTTGATGCGCCGCCTGGAGCAACTTGAGCAACGACGAAGTCGACACATTCCGGTGGACAAAGATTGGTAAGGACGGACGTGGGTTAGGCTTGCAGCCGGTCACTTCTCTGAGTCG
>CAUJKL010000436.1 GCA_963204995.1 Planctomycetota bacterium
AAGCTCAATGGGAGTATGCCTGCCGCGCCGGTACGACAACCGCGACCGCATTTGGAGACCAGCTAGGCAGCGTCGATGCAAACTTCAAGGGCTTCGTTCCGTACAACGGTGCCAAGCGAGGCCCTTTCCTCTTTCGCACCACCAACGTTGGCACTTATCGCGGCAACGCGTGGGGCATTCACGACATGCACGGCAACGTGTGGGAGTTCTGTGCAGGTTGGTACACGGACGAAGCTCGTGGCGGCAGCGATCCGGAGTCCGCGACAAGCGGCACGTATCGCATCGGCAAAGGCGGCAGCTGGTTCCACGATGGTCGCTATTCGCGTTCAGCATTTCGCTACTGGATCGAGCCAGAGATGCGGCAAGGAACGGTCGGCTTCCGAGTCGCGCTAACAGAAAAAGAATAAGGCTCCCGGCGAAAACCGCCGAGAGCCCTTTCTTTAGTGCGGGCGAGAGGAGTTGAACCTCCACCCTCTTGCGAGGACAGGAACCTGAATCCTGCGCGTCTGCCAATTCCGCCACGCCCGCGTGACTCGTTTTTTATAGGCTGGCTCACCCATTCGTTCAAGTGGTCGGAGTGGGTACGTTGCTGGAAGCCTGTATACACGCGGTGGCATCGCTGATCTACTCTCGGGGATCATAGCAGCGGCAGCGAAACGCGGTTTTGCCCATGAGCTAACCATTCGATATGCTGACACGCTCGCATGGATACGAGTGATCCCGCCTTTGCAATGCCTTCTTGGGAGTACCAAGCATGAAATGTCTCAGCTGCGGTGCCGATATCTCGGCGGATGCCACCAGCTGCACGTACTGCAATTCGAGCGTGCCCTCCAGTGAGACGCACCTTCGTTCTACGACGTTTTCCCGCCTCAAGAATTCGGATGCTTTCGCTGCCAGCGGATCGCCAGGGCGAATCGCACGGCTGCCGAAGTTTGGGGCATTTCACAAAGGGTTCATGATCGTCTTCTTCACCATGTTCATAGGCGGCAGCGCGTTCATCTGTCTGGTCGCCTTATCCATGGCGGGAGTGGTCGGCGTCTTCGGCGGTGCCGTGGCGAGCGGAGGCGGCGCAGTTTTCTCGATCATACCGCTTCTCATCGCGATCGTTCCGTTCGGCTTCGTCGTGCTGGGAATCCTGATGTTTCGCGCTGCAAAAGGGAAGATGGACAAGTTTGAAAGCGATCCAGTGCGAGCCGTTCCGGTAATAGTGATTGATAAGCGGACTGATGTCTGCGGCGGCAGCGGCGATAGCTCGGCAACGACGCACTACTTCGTGACTTGCGAAACGGAGGATGGCTCGCGCGATGAGTATCAAGTGTGGGACGGCAAAATGTACGGCAAGGTGTCAGCTGGCGATGCTGGGATTTTGTTCCTTCGATCGAACTACGGTTTGGACTTCGATCGCGTACGCGTATAGACCGCGCAGTCAATGTATGCACACCTTCGATCCATTTGGCTGCGAACTACTCCCCGCTCGCCTCGAACATGGCATGCTGACGGTCGCCGCGCGACAACAGATAGGCCATGAGGTCGAGGACTTCATCTTCATTCAGTGTGTTGAGCAACCCTTGCGGCATCATCGACAGCTTTGAAGGAACCATTTCGTCGATCTGCTTGCGATCAACACTTGTCAGGTTACTGGGATCGAGCATGTTCTCGCTGACTCGGAAGGCATCGCCCGCCAGATTGACGATGCGGCCCGTAATGACTTTTCCGTCCAGCGTGAAGATCGTCACTGCGGCGTACTGGTCGCTGATGACTTTGCTGGGTTCCACCACCGATTCGAGAATGTCGCGCGCACTGAACCGACCGGACAACACCGTCAGATCCGGCCCCACTGCCCCGCCCTGATTGTCGAAGCGATGACAGGCGAAACAGTTGGCGGCCCCGAACAATTGCCGACCATGATCGAAGTCGCGACCTTTCAATTTGTCTTGAACCAGTGGCACGAGTTCTTCCATCTTCCACTCGCGGACAAACGGTCGAGGTGCAGCTGGTTGCGGCGTGTCGGTAGCAAGTTTGGCTTCGAGAATCGGTTTCAACGTCAGCTTGTCGTTCTCGTTCAGTAATGCAACGGAGTCTTGTTTGATTTCATCCACGAACAGGGAAAAACTCGCTCCGCCACGATAGCCCGCCGCCTTGGTGAACCACGAGAAATACTGCTGCTGTAACTCTGGCGTCCAACCGGCTCGCAAATGTCGTAGCGATTTGGCGAGATCGATTTGTTCCTCTTGCGTCGGAGCGTTCATCAAAGCAGCGACAATTCTCGCCGCCGCGTGCGGAGCTTGCAAATAGACGAGCAACTGTGCGAGCTCGGAATTCAAGGCTTGCGACTTTGTTGGATAGATCGCATCGAGTCGCTCGATGATCTCGCGACGAGTCTCCTCGTCGGGTGGTCCGATGCGCAAGAACGAGACGGCGCAGATTCGCAAGACTTCGATTTGTTGTTGGACCGATAGCTGTGGCCAATCCAATCGATCCAACGATTCGAGGATAGCTCCGAGGGTCTCGCTCATCTCTGCTGCTCCGGCCGAGCTCCACGTCGGTGGCGGTGTGTCGATATCCGGCTCTTTACCTTTGTTGGCACGTTCGTGCTTACGAGCCAAAGCGAGCAGTGCTGTGAGCGATGCTTGCGGGTTTGTTTCGGCGAGGGCTCGATCCTGCCACTCGGCGAGCGGTCGGTGCTCGATCGCGACACGAGCGGCAAAGCGAATGAAACGATCGTCGTCAGCCAGATGCTTCCAGGCGATCTCGACGGCATCCGGGTGATCGCCGACATGCAACGCTTCGAGTTGCTGGCGAACCGCTCGTGCTGCTTCTCCTTCCGATTGATGACCATTGGCGGGTGCCGTCGACTCGCTGCCGATATACGTCACTCGATACAGCCCCGATTGGACTTTGCGACCACCGATCGTGAAGTACATCGCCTGATCGTGCGCGCTGACGACGACATCGGTCAGCGGCAGCGGCGTGCCGGTGATGAACTCTTCGAGTTGTGCGGAATAGGTCGAGCCCGAGGGTTTGAGATGCACGGCGTACAGCTTGCCGTAACTCCAGTCGCTAATGAACAAGGCGTTCTGATACTGGGCGGGAAACTTAGCTCCATATCCGAAGCAGACTCCGGTCGGCGAACCGAAGCCGATGTCGATCACGGGCGGCAAGCTGTCGGGATAATGCACCGGCCATTTGCCGCCGCCATTACGCCAGCCAAACTCAGCACCGCTCGTGACGTGACAAACGCGAGTGGGCCGATACCAGGGTGTGTTGACGTCCCATTCCATGTCGGCGTCGTAAGTGAACAGTTCGCCATCGGCATTCAAGGCTGCATCGAACTCGTTGCGGAAGCCGCTGGCTACCATCTCCCACTCGGTGCCCTCAGGATTGATGCGATAGATCACTCCGCCCGGTGCTCGCACGCCTTTCATGAAGCCACGTCCGTAAGGGCGAGGCAACAACAAGTCTTCGTCATAAATCTGAGGAACTCGCGAAGAAGTGACTTCGGTGGGAGCCGTCTTGTTGCCGCAGACGATGAACAGCGACTGGCCATCGGGGGCGAGCAAGACAGCGTGCGGCCCGTGTTCGCCGCTCGAGCCTTCAAACGTGCGTAGCGTTTGCAGCGTGTCGAGCTGATCATCGCCGTCTTTGTCGAACACGCGATAGACTCCACTGTCGTATTTACTTGTGCGATTCACGACGACGTACAGACTGTCGAAGGCCCATAACAAGCCTTGCGCCTCGCCGATGTCGACATTGATTTCCTCGATCTTGACCTTACCGCTCGTTCCGATGGCAGGCGGAGTCACGCGGAACAAACCGCCGTATTGATCCGACACGATCAAACGGCCCTGAGGATCAACACACAAGTTGACCCAAGATCCTTCGATGTCTTTCGGAACCGAGTACAGCAACTCGACTTGAAAGCCCTTGGCGACCTTCATGTCCTTGATCGGCGTAGCGGTGGGCTCTTTGAGCGGGGCGGCGGCAGCGAGTGTCGTGGCGTTGACCTTCTCGCCCCACGGGCCTTTCCCGAGCGGCGCGAACACTTCGGCAGCGGACCATTTGCCCTTGAAGTCGAGTTCCTTCCAGCCCTTGGCAGCCTTTGCGGCAGCCTGCCAAGTTCCATCCGAGACGACAGCCGATGCATCTCGCCAACCCGACTCTAAATCGATCTTTACGAGTAAGCCCGCCGAACCCGATGAATTCTCGGCTTGCACCGCAAGCACATGCTTTTGGTTCGCCGCTTCGAGATCGATGTGCTTGGTCAAATCCATGAAGACCGGTTTCTCCCAGCTACTGTGTTCGAGGATCTGTTTGCCATCCACAAAGATTGTCATGCGGTCGTCACACGCGGCGTACAAGCGAGCGGCGGCGACGCCCTGTGTTTCAAATTCTTTGCGAAAGAAAACTTTCGGCTCGGGCTGACCTTCCTTTTGCAACCAGACCCACTGCGGCTCTGCCTTTTCGGCTTTGGGCTTGGCCTTCTTCGTTTGTTTCGGAGTGCGTTTCGAGGCGGCATTGTTCTTCAAGCGGATGTTGCGGAACTGAGCTTTCATCGCCTTGCCGCGATGAACCTGCAACGCGATGACACCATTCAATTCGCGTTCGGACTCTTGATTGTCGATCACTTCGACCGTCGTGACACCATCCAGTTTATGAATCAGCTGATTGCCTTTGGCGATAATCGTCAGCTCGTGCCATGCGGAAAGATCGACGGCTTCGACGGGCACATCGAGCTTCGTCGTCTGTTTCTCGCCATCGGCCGCGACCACGACTTTCTGGCCACGCTTGGCAACGATGCCGCGTCCCTTCTCGTCGTACAGCATGCCGACGTAGGCAGGATTCGCGTGGATGTCGGCTTGGTAGCCGACGACGACCCAATCGCCGCGTTCTTTGTCGTGACGGCTACGGTACTGAACGCCTGAGTTGTTGTCGCCTTCGAGGCGGAACTCGC
>CAUJKL010000437.1 GCA_963204995.1 Planctomycetota bacterium
GTTCATTCGCTGCGGCGTGGATGTCGGCCATGCTCTCGCCCGTGACGAAGCCGATCGACCAAATCCCTTTGCGGGGATACTCGACGGCGACGACACGATTGAATTCAATCTCGCGTTCGGTGAGCACAAAGTCCGTGACCTGCTTGACCGCACCGTACACATTGCTGACCAGCGGGAGCCGCTGAATCATCACTTCGGCCCAATTCACCAACATTCGCCCGACACCGGCTGCCACGAATTTCCCAAGCATGTAGGAGACGAGCAGGAAGACAGAGACGAATAAGGGTAATATCTTCCACCGCTGTAAATATCTCTCGCGAATGTGCTCGTCGGAATAGTAGCCGACCCACTTGCCATCCGCACCTTTTGTATAGACAAGTTCGGCGATTTCGTTAGTGATCGTCAACTTGCCGTCTACAACCCGCTTGTCGCCGATCGGTTCGCTGTCGCTGATCACGCGATCACGATATGCAAGTAGACCGCTTGCCAGACTCTCGATCGGTCGTAGCACCGACGTTTCGATCACCGACCAAGCCCAGATGAACAGGGCGATCGTCAGCAGCGGTGGCATCAGGATGGCAAGACCGCGCAACACCGCGCGACGGAAGGGCCGATGCGGCTTCTTAGGAGGTTCGGGGCTGATCTGCGTAGTGTCCATCCAGAATCCGAGGCCATTCAGCGAACTAGTTCGACGTTTAACTGACTTCCATCACTCAACTGTCATTGTTGGACCTGAGGGCCAAAGCGGGAAGGCCGCTCAACTGTCAAATCCGATACCACGTGCCACAACGGCAACTTCGACGCTTGCCGCGCCAGCGCGCCGCAGGATCTTGGCGATTTCGTTTGCCGTCGCTCCTGTCGTCATTACATCGTCGATTAACAACACTTTGGCACCACTAATAACGTAGCCCGTAGAAACTCGATAGGCTCCGCGTACATTTGCCAGACGTTCGTTTGGCAGTAAAGTACCTTGTTTGCTGGTCTTACGTCGACAGCGAAGAAGCCTCGGGCAACTTCGCCGACCGATTCGTGCTGTCACCGACTCGAGCAAAATCTCGGCACAATTCACATTTCTTCCGAGCCGCCGCGTCCAATGGGTTGGCACTGCCACAATATGGTCGGGAGGATGGACGATGTTCCGCAATAATAGCTCACCCAGCAGAGACCCCATTGCGAGCGTGAGCGATTCGCCAGTTGCCTGCTTCATCTGAAGGACTGCTTCGCGGAGTATTCCACCGTAGACCCCGAGGGCGTACGTCCGGTCAAATCGCAGCCGCTTGCCTCGGCAGTTTGGACAGTCGTCCGAGTCGCTGCGTGCCCCTTTAGGCAATGGACGTGCGCAACGCTTGCAGGCGAGCGAATCTGCCTTCGTAATATCGCTGATACACCGATTGCAGAGGTGAATCCCAGTATTCCGGCTGTCGTCCGGTGGCATGGGGATAGCACACAAGCCACAGTTCGGCGGAAAGAGCAAGTCGGCCGCGCGACTAGCCGCCGCCAGAATGCCCGACATTCGGCGTAGCGAACCTGGCGGTCGGTCAGTTTGTCGAAGCTGCGTGATCATGTTAGATTTCGCAGAAACTCCCACTTCGACATTGCCCATGAACACGCATCCATAAAGAGTCGGCTTTCTCACTTGGTCTCAACTGCGTAACGCCTGTACAATTCGACAGCCAAGCCGACGAATGTCAAGCGCCCCCGCGTACTGCGTCTTTGCCGACTTGCCTATCGTACCCAACCGACGCCAAAGGAGTGTTCTGTTGCCTGAACCCGTTGCTATTTCGCCGTATCTTCCCAGCCGCCGAGCGACATTGGCAGAAGGCCAACCGATTAGCGAGTTAATGTCGCGGGCGCTGGACAACCCGAGCTTGATTTCGTTGGCGGCGGGATTCGTCGATCAACAGGCGCTGCCTGTCGAGGTTGTCCGCGAAGTCATGGCAGATTTGCTCGGCAACGACATCGAAGCTCGCGCGATGTTGCAGTATGGTGCCACGCCCGGATTGCCAGCGCTCCGCCGATTCATTCTCGACCAGTGTACATCCACGGCGAATGCACCAGAGACGCTCGACCGTGTTGTTATCACCGCCGGTAGTAACCAGTTGTTGCACCTGGTCGCGGAGAGCCTGCTCGATCCAGGCGACATCGTCCTGTGTGCCGCACCGACCTACCTCGTGTTTCTCGGCACTGTCGCAAATTTGGGGGCGCGAACTTGGAGCGTTGAGACCGACGATTTGGGAATGATACCGGATGCTTTGGAGGCGACGTTGCAGCAATTCGCTGAGTCCGGCGATTTGCCTCGCGTGAAAGCCATCTACTTGGTTCCGTACTTCGACAATCCTTCCGGGATTACGATGCCGGCCGAACGTGTGCAACGCATCGTGGAAATCGCAAAACAGTGGTCTCACAAGACTCGCATCCACGTGATTGCGGACGAGGCGTATCGCGAGCTGCGATATTCTGGTGACGATGTGCCGAGCGCAAGCGAGTTCGACGACGACGGCGAGACAGTCA
>CAUJKL010000438.1 GCA_963204995.1 Planctomycetota bacterium
GCCGCAAGCGATTCCAATCGCGCCGAGCACCCAGATGGTCGCGGCGGTCGTCATCCCTTTGATCGATCCACTCGATTGAATAATCGTCCCCGCACCGAGAAACCCGATTCCGCCAGCGATGCCTTGGACCACCCGCAAGACATCGGCGCGCGCGGTCTCGGACTGCAGACCCTCGAAGCTTGCCAGAATGCTCAGCGTGACCAGGGTGTACGCCGCTGCTCCCAGTGCGATCAGGATATTCGTACGAAAGCCGGCCGGCTTATGTTGCGCTTCACGCTCCAAGCCCAACACCGCGCCGCACGCCAGTGCTACGAGCAGCCGAATCACAATCTGTGTCAGCGGGATTGGGTTCACCATGGGTTCTCGTTCGGACGGTTGGCGGATAGGCATTCATCAAGGTAACGGAATTAGCCGAAGTTGCAAAAGTAGCCGAAGTCGCCAGACTTTGGTGAATCCAACCAATCTCTGGCGAGATCGGCTACGATGCGCATGCCAGCCGTTTTACTTGTTCATCCAATTCACAAAACTGCGTTTGGCTCCGACGAACCGTTTCATGCCGCAACGAGAATCGCAAACGCCATGCCGAAAGGAGTTTCTCCGGCACTTGTATTGCATTGATCGAGAGAGTGGTCGGTCACGCCTCGAATTGTGAACGATCGTGCATCCGCGGCAACCACCAAGTCAGATCGGATTACATAGGCTCAGAACTCCTGATCCAGGAGCCGAGAACTCTGGGAGTCAGCGGATTCTCGACAAGGCAGCGGGAGAATAAGGTGATACCAAAATCCAATTTGTGGTCGTCTTGAATTCGTGGGGTCAGCCGGTTTGCCCCCACGAATTCAAGGCGACCACGAATTATGGTTCACGGTATTTTCCGCCGGATCAGGAGTTCTGAGGCTCCCGATTCCGCTTCGCAGCGAACGCCCACCTTAGCGAGACGCTTGCTGGCCGAGTCCGTCCTGACTACTTCGTAAGAATTGAAGAGCAGCTTTACCTTCACGAGTTCCCCGAAGATCAATGGCGGCTCGTCGGTCGAGCGTATGTTTCCGTCACTCGTGGCCCTGTTGAGGGCGTTCGCTAGAAGACGTCGTCATTTCGGTGTTGGATAAAGACGATGTCGAGGCGGAAAGGGATGGAAAGGGATGGGTGATAGCGATACAGCACGCAGTAAGGCAGAAAAATGGAGACAGAAAGATGTGCAGCGCGCTAATGTTTCTGTCTCCATATTTCCGTCTTAAATCCCGTCAGCCACAGATCGTTGACAAAGTGACATTGTGTGTATCGACGTTCACGTGGTGAAACCGAGTTACAGTTTGACCCCAAGCAATCTACTTTTGACAGATCTTTTCAAGTGTTTGGCTTTCAGAGCAGGCCAGATTGAGGTGCTGGAAATGAATCGTTTTTTGATGATAGCATTATTGCTAGTTCAAAAGCTGAAGTGGAGGACTTTCTGAGGAAAGCTGGCACCGACAAGACACCGTCGCCACCTAAATAATGTTCGAATCATGCACGTGGGTTCCACAATAGTTCGTAACGGACCTCACTTTCTTTTAAAGCCTTGAGCCAAGTGTTCGTCGGTTTGCGTGGGCGACTGAAGTCGGTGGATCTCCGGATGCTCGACCATTAGCTTTGCGGATTCGGCGTAGATGCCCACGAGACCGCTCCGATACGTCTGATCGGCCAGCGATAGGACCATACGACCGTTGACAGACAGTTCAAGGTAGCTGCCAAAGGCCAGCAGTTTTATCTCCGCTTCTCCTTTGGGTTCCGCACGCCAATAGCCTTCTTGCAGCGACTCGAACTTCATCATCCGCTCGCCGACGTGCTGCCGGTCGGTGCCCCATGCGCGCAACTGCGCGACCCCTTTCATCAGATCGAGCGACAGGTAGTAGCCGTCGTGCGTCTGGGGATCAATGCGAAAGATGACGCCGCACTTTCCTTCGCCGACCAGTCTGAGCCGTCCTCGAAATTGAAAACAATGCAGCGTCTGTTCGAACACGAACGCCTGGAATCGACCCTCGCTAACAAGTTCCATGGCATTATCATCGCACGGTCGCACGTGATCCCTCTCACACGCGTCTTTCAGCGGGAAAATACAATGCGTGTCGATCGATTCGCGGAGAAAAGCATCGAACCCTTCGAAGGTGTGCGGGCAAAGTTGTCCCTTGTCGTCCACGGTCAGACGTTTGGGCGGCGGTAAGAGGTTGTTCAGCGTACGATGACTTGCGTCGCAGGAAAAGAAATTCCATAGCAGGACGCCTTGCCCATCGGTACAGATTCGACCAGCGTAGTTGCCGCTCGCGAGCAGTACATTGTCGGAATGACTTGCCCACGGGTTTCCGATCGCGTCGCTGTGCCAATACCGAATCTTGGCATCCTCACGAATACTGCCGATCAAATAGTAACGATCTTGCAGCATCACCAGATTCGGAACCTCGATGTCGTCGTACAGTTCGGGATGATGCAGCGGCGGACGGGCTTCAAACTGATTTGGTGCCACTTCCTCGAACAGGCCGACACATCCGCGCCGTACGAGAGGCCCGCTGTTGACCCGCGTTGCGGCCAGCAACCAGGCGCGCTGACCCTGGCGGAAATAGAACGGGTCACGACAACTAATCCACTGGCGCTGGCCTGCGAGCGACGACTCGTAGTACTGCGGGTCGGCTTCCAACGGGAACTGGCTGGCTGAATCGAAACAAGCGTTTGCGGAGGTGGACTCAAGTTGCCGGGCTTTCCGGACGGCTTCCTTGACGCGTCCAGGATCATTGGGACCGCGGCGATCTTCCCAATTGACCGGCACTTTTTGCCAGGCATAAAGATCGTCGCTCACGGCCAGGCCGACCCTTTGTATTCGCCCTTGTTCGCGCCGCGAAAGGCCGGTGTAGAACATCCGCCAACGACCGTCTTGCCATGGATCGGGCGAAACGTGCATGGTCCACAGCATTAGGTCGTCCCAACTGCCTGGGTCACCGATGAACAAGGCATTGCGAATCCGCCGCCAGTTGATCCCGTTCTCGCTAACGGCGTGAGCGATGAAGTCATGGTTGGGCAACACTAGGTGAAACAGGTGATACAACCCGTCATGGTAAACGATGTCAACATCACCGATGACTTTTCGCGTCGCAACTTGTTCGCCGAACACTTGAAACTCCTACTTGACGTTTGTCATTGCGAAGCTTTGATCACGACAAATCGCGAGCCAGCATCGCTACGAACCAACAGCATCACACCCATCGGCTGACCAAAAACTGTACAGAGTTGGCTACCGCTGTGCAGAAGCAGTCGGCTGTCCCGCGCCCAGAAGCCGCTGGAAGGTCGCTGCGTCGAGTGTTTCCCGTTCCAACAGCTCGCGCGCCACCGCCTCCAACTCGTCACGGTGGTCCGAGAGAATCTGCTTCGCTTCGCCGTAGGCAGTCGCCAGAAGTTCCTTCACCTGCTGGTCGATGATCTCCGCCGTGTGAGGACTGCAATCCATGTGCAGTACGCCGTTTTGCCCCAGCGCGAACATCCCGTCCCAACGTGCGCAATGGGCCAATCCCACTTCGTCGCTCATGCCATACATGCAGACCATTTGACGAGCCAGGGCGGTGGCTCGCTCCAGGTCGTTTTCCGCACCGGTGCTGATCTCGCCGTAAATCGTCTCCTCGGCGGCACGGCCACCGAGCAAGCCCTTCAATTTGTCCAAGAGCTCGTTGTGCGTCATGAGGAATTGTTCTTCCGTGGGAAGCTGCAGCGTGTACCCCAGCGCCGCGCGGCCGCGAGGCACGATGCTGATCTTATGAACTGGGTCGGCATGTTCGCTGTAGGTTCCCACCAGCGCGTGGCCTGTTTCGTGAAAGGCGACACGCTCGCGCTGCTCGTCGTTCAAACGCCGGCTCTTGCGTTCGGGCCCAGCGACAACCTTCTCGACAGCTTCTTCGATATCCTCCTGCGAGATCGTTTTCGACTTGCGGCGCGCGGCCAGCAACGCTGCTTCGTTTAGCGCATTGGCCAAGTCGGCACCGGAAAACCCGGGCGTCTCTTTGGCAATCATGCGGAGTGTGACTCCGTCGGCCAACGGTTTGTCCCGCGAGTGAACCTTCAAGATTGCTTCACGGCCGTCGAGGTCCGGAGCATCAACGACGACTTGACGATCGAAGCGTCCAGGTCGCAACAGTGCCCGATCGAGAACTTCCGGGCGGTTCGTGGCGGCCAGCAGGATCACACCGGCATTCGGCTCGAAGCCGTCCATTTCGACAAGCAATTGATTCAGCGTCTGTTCCCGCTCGTCGTTGACCGCTCCCACGTGAACGCCTCGCTCGCGACCGACAGCGTCCAGTTCGTCGATGAAGACAATGCACGGTGCCTGCTTCTTGGCCTGGTCGAACAGATCGCGGACGCGGGATGCACCGACGCCGACAAACATCTCGACGAATTCGCTGCCACTGAGCGAGAAGAAAGGCACGCTCGCTTCGCCGGCCACCGCTTTGGCCAGCAAGGTCTTGCCGGTGCCGGGCGGGCCGACGAGCAACACTCCTTTGGGAATCTTGGCACCGAGTGCCAAATAGCGTTCCGAGTTCTTGAGGAAATCGACGACTTCCTGCAACTCGTATTTCGCTTCGTCGCAGCCGGCGACGTCTTGAAAATCGATCCCCGTTTGTTTTTCGCCAACCAACTTCGCTCGACTCTTGCCGATGTTCATCACGGTTTGGCCAGCCGCTCCTAGACGACGCGACAGAAACGTCCATAACAAGAACATCAGGCCGAGTGGAATGACCCACGCGACCAACAGATTCTGTAAGAAGCTTGGCCGCACTCCTTCAAAACGTACGCCGGCCGCCTCGAGGTCGTCGACCAGCTGTGGATCTTCGACCCGAACCGTGCGAAAGAGGAATTGCTTGGGTTTGGGAGGCGATTTTACATTGGGGGCCTTCGCCTGGGAATTCTTTTGAGTCGTGGCATTCGTCGTGGTCGGTGTTTTCGTGGTCGTCGCGGTTGGAGGCGACGAAGGCTTGCCGGACGGTTTCGTTGTGGTTTGATCCGTCGACTTCGTGTTTTTGGTTTCTGTGCCCTTCGTCGTGGCGGTGGACGGTTCCGCGACAGGCGCGGGCGCAAACTTGCCATCCGATTTGGACTGTTCGGCATCGGCGGGTTGCGCGCTGTTGGATGGTACTTGAATCACTCCGACAATTTCGTCCTCTTTCACGTCGCATTCGACAACTTCTCTGTGGGCGACGTGTTGCTTGAATTCGCTATAGGGAATCGTCTTCACCGTTACCGAGTAAAACAATTCCTGCCACATCCACAGCATCAGCAACATGAAGGGCAGATACCACATCAACGCCCGCCAGTTGACGGACCATTGGGGGCCATCTGGCAGCGGAGCTTGTGATCTGCGGGTATCCGGCGGCGGTTTCCGATCCGTCGGATTCGTGGGTGTGGACGGCATGAATACGTGTCTCCGATGAGGGCGACTATTCATGATTGCGAGTACGAAACAGGTAAACAGACGCTCCTCCTACGCAAGTGACGTGCCGAGCCGAAGTCGGCGCTCGTGTGACACGCTGTGGCCAAGCGCAACGGGAAGAACAGTGAACAAACGCCTGTCCAGAAACTGAACAGCGTGACGACGAGCGTAATACTCGTCAAACGTGAATAGAGGTGCGCCCAATAAAGGAAACCCGCTACAAACACACAGCGCTCACAACTCGACGCTCGTGTGGTACACTATTTGCCTAATGATAAGGCATTCGTACGAATGTTTCGCACTCATCGTGGCGGCGCGGGGTGCAGACTGAGCCAACACGCACGGAAAGCGAGCGATGCCTCAGATATTCCATCCCAGCATGAATACCGTGGCTCGCGTGAGCATCTTCGGGGCGGTGTTCATCGTGACAGCCATTGTCGCGTTAATGTTGCTGGTCGTGCGCTCGTCCTATGTCACCGAGGTGGGAGTTGTCCGCGAGCAACCCGTGCCGTTCAGCCACAAGCACCATGTGGGTGACGTGGGACTGGATTGCCGCTATTGCCACACGAGTGTCGAGGATTCTTCATTCGCCGGCATTCCACCGACAAAGACGTGCATGAATTGCCATGCGCAGTTGTTCACCGAAAGTGCGATGCTTCAGCCAGTTCGCGACAGCTTTCGAACCGGCGAGCCGCTGAAGTGGACGCGGGTTCATGATCTGCCCGACTTCGTCTATTTCGATCACAGCATCCACATTCACAAGGGAATCGCCTGCGTGAAGTGCCACGGCGAAGTAAACGAGATGCCGCTGATGTGGCGTGAACACACATTACATATGCAGTGGTGTTTGGATTGCCACCGGCAGCCGGAGTTGTTTGTGGGAGATCGACAAGATGTGTTTAGCGCGACGATGAGTACGACAGTTGATCCGAGTACGGCGAGCGATCTCGTCGCGGAGTACCAGATCAAGAGCAAAACGAGTTGCTACACCTGCCACCGGTAAGGCTATGCCCAGAAAACACGATCCCGACTTACAAGCCTTGTCCAGCCGCCTGAGATCGCAGCGCGGGCGCGGATATTGGCGGAGCCTGGAAGAATTGTCCGACAGCACCGAGTTTCAGCAGTACTTACAGCGCGAATTTCCCGAGGGAGCTTCAGAATGGAATGCGAACCGGCGGGAGTTTTTGACGTTGATGGGCGCTTCGTTGGCCTTGGCGGGCCTGAGCGGTTGTGGAAGCCAACCCTTGGAAAAGATCGTGCCTTACGTTCAGCAACCTGAACAGATCGTGCCCGGCAAGCCGCTGTACTTCGCGACTGCGATGACGATGAGTGGTCTCGCGACTGGATTGCTGGTGGAAAGCCACATGGGTCGGCCGACCAAGATCGAAGGGAACCCTAAACATCCGAGCGTGCCCGCTACGTTCTGGCAAGGAAGTGAGCAGACCGCACCGGGCGTAAGCGATGTCTTTTCTCAAGCCGCGATCCTCACGCTGTACGACCCGGATCGATCGCAAACCGTCACCAACGCCGGCGAGATTAGCACGTGGGACGCATTTCTCACGGCGCTGAGGCCGAAGTTAGAAGGGCAAGCGTCTGTCAAGGGTCGTAGAATCCGGCTGCTGACCGAAACGGTAACTTCGCCGACACTAGCCGCTCAGATCGGCGAATTCCGCACGATGTATCCAGAGTCGCAGTGGCATCAGTTTGAGCCGGTCAACCGCGACAATGAGCTAGCGGGAGCAAAGCTCGCGCTGGGCGAGTACGTGAGCACGCATTATCACTTGGATCGCGCGGACGTGATCCTATCTCTCGATGCGGACTTTCTGACCAGCGGCCCGGACCATCTGCGGCATGCGCTGGAGTTTGCCAACCGCCGCGATGTGAAGACGACGCCCACCGGTCAGGCGGATATGAACCGGTTGTACGTGCTGGAGAGTACACCGACGCTGACCGGCGCGAAGGCCGACCATCGATTGCCGTTGCGCGCGGGCGAGATTGAAGCGTTTGCAATCGCGCTGGCAGCGCGGCTGGGTGTCGGCGTGGACGAGCCTCAAGGGACCGCGCTGACGGACACGACACGTCATTGGCTAGAGACGATCGCCGCTGATTTACAAAACGATCGGCGCGAGGACGATCCAGGAGCGAGCCTGATCGTCACCGGCCCGTGGGCATCGCCCCTTGTTCACGCTCTGGTGTATGCGATGAATCACGCCTTGGGCAATGTTGGCAAAACGGTTACTTACTCGGACCCTGTGGAAGCCGCGCCGGTTTTGCAGAACGAGTCGTTGCGCGAGCTAGTCGCGGATATGCAGGCCGATCAAGTTGACGTCCTGTGCATTCTCGGCGGAAATCCTGTTTACACGGCACCCGCCGATTTGCGTTTCGCCGCCGCACTCGACAAAGTACCGTTGCGCATTCGTCTTGGACAGTATGAAGATGAGACGTCGGCACGATGTCACTGGCATATTCCGGAGGCGCATTTTCTGGAGTCTTGGAGCGATGCCCGCGCGGCCGATGGAACAGCTTCCATCGTTCAGCCGCTGATCGCTCCGTTGTACCAAGGCCGATCGTCGCACGAACTGCTGTCCACGATGTTGGGGAAACCGGGGCGATCATCCTACGACCTCGTCAAAGAGTATTGGCAGCAGCAACTCAATGACCCGGATTTCGAAGCCGTTTGGCAGACCGCTTTGCACAACGGCTTCATTCCAGGGACGGCACTGCCAAGCAAGGACGTTGCCGCGGCCCAGCTTTCCGACGTCCTGAAGCGCACGTTGGCAAGTGGCGGCTTGGAACGCTTGACGCCGGACCAGGTGGACGTCGTCTTCCGCCCCGATCCAACGATTTGGGATGGACGATTCGCGAACAATGGTTGGCTGCAAGAGTTGCCGAAGCCATTTTCAAAGTTGACGTGGGACAATGCGGCACTTGTCAGTCCCGCATTGGCGGAGCGGTTGCAACTGCAGAACGGTGATGTGATCGAAGTGGAGCACGACGGACGGAATCTCCAAGCACCAGTCTGGATTGT
Organism: Planctomycetota bacterium; assembly: GCA_963204995.1. Taxonomy (GTDB): domain Bacteria; phylum Planctomycetota; class Planctomycetia; order Pirellulales; family Pirellulaceae. The sequence goes on from CAUJKL010000438.1 coordinate 8,475, forward strand.
GCCCGGCCATCCGGATCAGTCGATTACCGTTCATTTCGGTTATGGAAGAACGCGGGCCGGGCACGTCGGCACGGGTGCCGGCTTCAATGCCTACCAGTTCCAATCCAGCACATCGCCTTGGCACGTCGGCGGTGCAAAACTGCGTTCGACCGATCGCCGCGTTCCACTTGCCGCCACACAGCATCATCATCTGATGGAAGGGCGCGACCTGGTACGCGCCGGCACGCTGGAGCAACTTCGAGCCAACCCCCGCCATCCGGAATTCATGCAGTCGCACCAACATGGCGCAGCGGCTTCGCTCTTCTCGCCCGACGAGCACCCGTACGAGGGCTACAAGTGGGCGATGACCATCGACTTGAATCGCTGCATCGGTTGCAACGCCTGCGCCGTCGCTTGCCAAGCGGAAAACAACATTCCCGTGGTCGGCAAGGATCAGGTGGCCCGCGGCCGCGAGATGCACTGGATTCGGATTGATTCATACTACGACGGCGAGCCGGCCAACCCGCGTGTCGTGCATCAGCCAGTTCCCTGCATGCACTGCGAGAACGCTCCGTGCGAACTCGTCTGTCCCGTGGGCGCTACGGTTCACAGCGACGAGGGGCTCAACGAAATGGTTTACAATCGCTGCGTCGGCACGCGCTACTGCTCGAACAACTGTCCTTACAAAGTGCGCCGGTTCAACTTCCTACAATACTCGGACCTCAAAACGCCAAGTCTGAAGTTGTTGAACAACCCGAACGTGACGGTTCGCAATCGAGGCGTGATGGAGAAATGCACTTACTGCGTACAGCGGATCAGCGCGGCGAGAATTCAGTCCGAGAAAGAGAACCGCTCGATTCGTGATGGCGAACTTGTCACCGCTTGCCAGGCCGCCTGTCCGTCGCAGGCGATTGTCTTCGGCGATTTGAATGATTCAGACAGTCGCGTGAAGCAGCAAACAGATGACCCGCTCAACTACGCGCTGCTGGGTGAACTGAATACGCGGCCGCGAACAACGTACTTGGCGGCTCTGAGAAACCCCAATCCAAAGCTGGAAGGAGACGTGGGTTAGGGTTACAGCCAGTCAAAGAGGGAACAACACAGAGACAACGACAAAGGATTACAGGA
>CAUJKL010000439.1 GCA_963204995.1 Planctomycetota bacterium
GCGAGATGAGGGTAGGTCCCTCGCAGCCGGTCTGCGGAGGCAGGCTGCAAACCACCGTAAGCGGCTGTGGTTAAGAGCCATGGTCGTGAGCGTTACGGAAAAGGCAAGGCTTGACCTTGTCAGGTGTGAAACGGAAAGACGAATGCAAATGAACCACTGATGACCCGTCGAAAGCGTAGGAACGATGTCAAAACCGGGAGGTGATCGTTAATCCGGGATAAGCTCTGGAGCAATCCGCTTACTGCCAGAGCGGCATCCGGCGTAAAGGTGGCGTGAGTCCGTTTCAGGCTCGTGTGCGTAACCTGGGAACCTGTCGCCTCGATGTTAAGGGAGCGGTCCAAGTGGCAGAACCACAAGGACCTGAGTACCGATGCGAGGCACAGGGACGGATCAACTCGTAGTAGTGATGAAGCGTCTGTAACGGACGTGGAGCGAAGGAGTTGAATTGTTCAGCTAATGAATTGAACCAACTGCAAAGGAGGAGTTCATGACAGAAGCAAAGCCGTATGCGATTCCAAAACAAGTCGTTTGGGACGCGTACAAGAAGGTGAAGGCGAATCGCGGAGCGGCCGGTGTGGACGGTCAATCGCTGGTGGACTTCGAGAAAGACTTGAAGGGGAATCTCTACAAGCTCTGGAATCGAATGTCGTCCGGCAGTTACTTCCCACCTCCGGTGCGCCTCGTCGAGATTCCGAAAGGCAACACGGGTCAGACTCGACCTCTAGGTATTCCGACCGTTTCGGATCGGATCGCTCAGATGGTCGTGAAGTTGATGCTTGAACCGCAAGTCGAACCACACTTCCACGAAGACTCGTACGGGTATCGTCCCGGCAAGTCGGCGTTGGATGCGGTGGGGGTAACGCGTCGTCGTTGTTGGCGTCGCGACTGGGTGGTCGATCTTGATATCAAAGGCTTCTTTGATAATCTCGATTGGGACTTGGTGATGCGAGCGGTACGGCATCATACGGATGTCCCGTGGATTCTACTTTACGTAGAACGCTGGTTGAGAGCTCCGGTGCAACACGCAGACGGACGCCTCGAAGAACGAACGAAGGGCTCGCCGCAAGGGTCTGTAATCAGTCCCTTGTTGAGCAACTTGTTCATGCATTATGCGTTCGATGAATGGCTGCGGCGTAACTACCCGGACGTTCAATTCGCGCGCTACGCCGACGATGCTGTCGTGCATGCCCGCAGCCGGAAAGAGGCTGAGGCACTGCTGGCGGCGATTCGACAACGTCTAGCAGAATGCCACTTGGAGCTTCATCCTGAGAAGACCAAGATCGTGTACTGCCAAGACGATGACCGACGCGGCACGCATGAACATACCTCGTTCGACTTCCTGGGCTACACGTTTCGTCCACGTCGAGCCAAGAACCGGTGGGGTAAGCTGTTCATCAGCTTTCTCCCTGGTGTGAGCAACAAGGCGGCGAACTCGATCCGTGCCACGATTCGGTCGTGGAGGATTGGGGGAACCCGTAACAACCAGAGCCTGGAGGAGATCGCGAAGTTCGTCAATCCTTTCGTACGTGGTTGGGTGAATTATTATGGTCGATATTATCCATCGGCCCTGACACCCGTCTTGCGGAGCCTGGAACGCAGTCTTGTGTACTGGGTGCGACGCAAGTTCAAACGATTTAGTTACCATCAGCGTCAGGCTGTTCACTGGCTGGGCCGTGTGGCTCAGCGAGAGCCTCAGCTGTTTGCGTTGTGGTCTCACGGAGTCCGACCCGCGGCTGGACAATAAGAGCCGGATGAGCCGAGAGGTTCACGTCCGGTTCCGTGAGGGCCTGGGGGTGCGATTCCCCCGGGCTACTCGACTCGTCATCTTGGTGAAGTCGCGTCGTGCGGGTGAACGTGTGTTGCGAAGTATTCAACGATTTCTCGCGAAGCATTTACGCTTGGAGCTGAATGAAGCGAAGAGCGGTGTGGTTCCGGCCGAAGGCTGCGAGTTTCTCGGCTTTACATTCCGAGGCCAGCAGATTCGTTGGAGCCACGGAGCCGAGCGAGAATTCAAGCGGCGCGTGCGTCGTTTGACGGCTCGCCGTTGGGGCGTGTCGATGGAGGTTCGCCTGGCGAAGCTGTCGCAGTACATCCGAGGTTGGATGGGATACTTCGGCTTGTCCGAGTATTACACCATCTTGCCGACGCTGGACGAATGGCTTCGCCGCCGTGTGCGGTCGTGTTACTGGAAGATGTGGCGTCGTCCGCGAAACCGAATTCGCCAACTGCTGAAGTTGGGGACGGGGAAGCGGTCGGCCATTCTTGCGGGACTCAGCCGCAAAGGTTACTGGCGACTCTCCCGCACGCTCAGCACTCACACGGGGATGACCAACGCTTGGCTCGCCGAGCAAGGCGTCATTTCGCTGAAGGAACTTTGGGTCAACATTCACTACCCGGAAGGCAAAGCATCGGAGCACCGTCTTCCGCGTTAGTCACCGCCTGAACCGCCCGGTGCGGACCCGCACGCCGGCGTGGTGTGGGGAGGGCTAGGCAAACCTAGCCCTTACCCGATTATTTGGCGTTTTTGTCACCGTTGGCAAGTTCAGATTTCAGAATGGTGCGGAACCGATCGGCATTCCGCAAACGCAAATCGATCGTTCGTTCGTTACCGTCATCTATGGAGAATGTAACACAGGTCATTTTACGCTTTTGTTCGATGTTGGTAATCGATTCTCGACGGACGCGGTGGTCCAAATCGAATTGGGCGGCAAATGCGCTGAACGGAAAGTGCGGCGCGACCCATAATTCGTCCTCGGTGACGGTGACGCGAAGGCAATTATTGGCACCACCCAATCGCGTGAATAGTGATTTATGCGAACGCCCAGATGTCCAGCGTTCCTCAAACAGGATATTGACTTCGTTTCGGTAGGGAAAGTGCGGCCCGCGAATCTTGCGGCGCCAAAGCATGTACCCCATACAACCGAATGTCCACAGGAAAGCCGCAATGAAGAGGAATGCGAAGTTCGCGATCAGGAATTGTTCGAGTCGCTGTGGCACACAGGGAGTCTTTCGGATGTTGGCGGCGAAGGCAGCCAAATAACGATTGAGGTAACGGGGGGCGAGGAGAGGAGCCTGACTTCAGGACCGACTGCGCCGAGCCCTCCCGTTCACCGATTTGTGTACGCCCGGCATGGGCGTGATTGTTGTGGGGTGTAAGTCCCCTGTACGAGTTTGAGAGTCTCAAGGAGCTCAGCATACCAAATGACTACTCCGATTGGCAAAGTACTAGACGAAGGCAACTGCGGAAGGGCGACCGACCGTGGGGAGGAAGCCTGCGAAGGTGTGCGTAAGTACCGGCCTGTAATCGCCGTCGGTCACCTTCTCGTCAAAGCTGCGAGGTTACGAACAGAAACGTCATATAAGGCCGGTTCGGGTAGGCGAGTGTGCACAACATCACGAAGCCGTTCTCAAACGCCCGTTCAGGTAAATGACGAGCTTGCGCAGCGAAGCATCACGCTCTTATCCGGGGAGACCTGCATTGCTCCAGCGAGTAAGGCTTGCCTGAAAGGTTGGAACGTCGTGAAGCAATTCTCGGCGGGCGAAGCAGGAGTCAGCAGAGGTCATAGTACCGCACCTTCGAGACCAACGAAGACGGGAAGGACCAAACGATGAAGAAGGAGGAGCCATCGATCAACTCAGTGCGAGGGAACCGCTCTAATATGAAGAGCCCTGGTTCGTTGTCCCGACCGGGACGTACCGTACTGGCGCGGATCGAGAAGCCAGCCTTGAGTCTGAATCGAGAGTTTCTGACGGAACCAGCCGTCGATGCGCCCAACATCGAAGCTGCCCTCCCGACGCTCCTCAGAATTCGGACTTAAGTCCTTCGTCGAACCGCCGTATGCGGAGCCGCATGTACGGTGGTGTGGGGGCTGGGCGGGGAAACCCGCCCGGCTACCCGATTATTGGGCGTCATTGTATCCAAGGTGCGTCAACACGAGGCTCCATAGTTCAGACTGAGCAACTTTCTGAGAATCGTAAAAGAGCCCAAGGTCATCCCCTGGTACTGCCATCATTCCACTGACCATTGTTAGTTCGGTCGGTCCATCCTTTTGCTCGATCCGGATTGTCACGACTTTGATTCTTTCGATATCAACATTCACACGTGCGAACTCTATGCCGCGGATTTGGCGGACCAACTTTAGAATCTCTTGGATCTCGTCGGAATCGGTAACGCGAACCTGACTATCGCCGAGATTCCGCGCGCCGGTCAACGTGATCGACTCGATGGGTTTTCCAGACGAATCAACTTTGTTGATCGGTGATGAGATACAGCCAATTGTGTACGTAATAAGCGGCAACGACAAAACGCAAATGCGGAAATTGATCATCCGTGATTCCCAAGCCCAATAACATTAAAGATCACGGGGACCGAGAAGAAGACGTTGCGTTGAAGCCGGACTGCGCCGAGGTCTCCCGTGCATCGTTTTGTTCGTCGGCGTATTCGACCGGCGACGTGATTCTCCGTCACCGACAATGTTCACGACATTGTAACCTCGCCAACCGTGCAGCACCAACAACTGCAAACGGCGTAAGGGTTCACGCAGGCGGTCTCAATGACGCGATAAACGCATCGAGGTTCGGTGAAACTTCAGAGACGCTTTGATCCATGTCATTTAAGTAGCAGATCGTTCCTTTCGCATCATCCCGAACAAGCACAACATCCGCGCCGCCACCAGCGGCGCCAATTTGATAATAACGAGAGCCCTCAAGTTCCACTGCGAATTGCTCGTAGTCATTTGGCGGATTGCCGTTTCCGATCCACTCATCGAGGCAGCCCTCCCATTCGTCTCCAGCGGAATTGCGGTATGGAAACGTCAGGCAATCATCCGTGAAGTCTAAGACCACCGATGCAGCTTTGGCGACGACTTTGATTGCATTTCCCATCTCGTTAGAAGTCCGAATGAGTTGAGCCGACGAACGTCCAACGTAACCGAGCCGACGCGATGGATTTACCATTCAGTTGGATTCGGCCGTCGGCTTCGGTTCACGTAATTGTTCGCCCGGGGTTTTGCGAGCGGTTCGCCAACCAACACAGTTAGCACCACGATAATACAGCATTCGAGACCGCGCACCAAATCGTCCGAGCAACATTTCCGACGCAAGACGCGACCGAAGCAACCACGTTTTGACAACACTTTCGTCCGCGCACCCATCTCGACCAGCAACCGTTACCGAAGACATTGATCTCATCGAAAGAACGATGTTGCCAACACCAACATTTCGTCCGAGCAACCATCATCGACGACAAGCCGCAATCGA
>CAUJKL010000440.1 GCA_963204995.1 Planctomycetota bacterium
TTCGGACCCACTGGCACTTGGTGGTCTGGCCTCGCGAAGACGGCGAACTCTCCCGCTTCACCGGTTGGCTGACTTTGACGCACACCCAGCGTTGGCATGCTCATCGTCATAGCACAGGAACGGGACACGTTTACCGAGGCCGCTTCAAGTCTTTCCCCGTTCAAGAAGATGAGCACTTTCTTACGGTTTGTCGGTACGTCGAGCGTAACGCTTTGCGAGCGAATCTAGTCGCCCGCGCCGAGGACTGGCGCTGGAACAGCCTTTATCGTTGGAAGTATGGTACGGCGCAAGAGAAGTCGCTATTATCCGCTTGGCCACTCCCCCGTCGCCCCGGTTGGATCGATTACGTGAACACCCCGCAGACGGACGCCGAGTTGGGAGCGCTCCGTCGCAGCGTTCAACACGGTTGTCCCTATGGCGACGCGGCGTGGTCCGAGAGGATGGTCCAGCAACTCGGCCTGGAGAGTACGCTTCGCCCTCACGGCAGACCGAAGAAACAAAACAACGGTTCCTAGTATCTCAGGATAGCCGTTTGCAAAGCAGTAAACTAGACTTCGCTGCCGTACACGAACATCCGCTGTTGGTTGCAACTGACAGTGGGTGACGGCTTGTAGATCGATCGTTCCTTGGTATTCGTAAACCGTGTGTCAGCGTGATCGCAAGCCGTTCATTTTTGAACCCGAACCGTCGCTAGAGCCGACCGCGTGCGAACTCGTATTTGCGAGGATGGGATCCAAATGATGAAAGAACAATTTCCGTTTTCCCAGTTTGTCGGTGTCGATGTTTCCAAAGCCAAGCTCGACTTCGCGTTTGCCGACGATAGTCAAGCTTTCTCGATCGAGAATTCCGAAGAACCAATCGTGGATACATCAAAGAATCCCTGGAAACTCTACAAAAGCAGGTCAAAGCAATCGATCAGCGGTTCGCCCAATGTGTCCAAGCCGACACGGTCAATGCTCGTAAAGTCGAAATCCTCGACTCCGTCAAAGGGCTGGGGCCGGTGGCCGTCAGCACGTTGCTGGCCGAGTTGCCGGAACTCGGAGAACTCAACCGTGGACAGATTGCCAAGCTCGGAGGAGTTGCGTCCCCCGACCAACCTGCGGTCGGTGCCCGGCTCCTCTCCGTTTCTCCAGACGCCGACAAACTAAACCACACCGGCGCGTGTGCCAAACCACCCTTGGACACCGTCGCCATGCCTCTCAAAATCCCAAACACCGTCGGCTTGGCTCCCAACGTAAACCCCACGAACTCACTCACCAACGAAAGGAATTCAAAAATGTTGTTTGAATCAGAGATTGACAGAATTCAAGACCGTCGCTGACACCGTTACTGTTCCATTCACTTGGGGGAATCCCGACGCCTTTGAGGTAATTCTTTCTCGATTCACAACTAACGAGTACGCGGCAGCGACCACGCCTCTGCGGCATTCGGGCGAGGAGAGATGCGACCATCGCATTCCACTTACGTACCACCTGACCGTTCCGTCGATCGAAAAATCCCACCGCAATCTTTAGCAGCGCTTTTCGAGGTGTTGTTAGACGTGCTTGATTGCTCAACGGCGAACCGTCGGCTACCCCTGGTGAGTCTTTGCCAGTCGAGGGCGAGCACTAAGCCATCCCTCGCAGCAATATCGCGACCGCGAACAACACGAACAAAGCAATCTGGCCACGCAACATTTCCCGAGAGGTGCTTGTAGTGAGACGTTCCTCGACATCGCAACTGATTTCGTGTGCATCATCGATTGGGTATTCTGGGTTTCGCATCAACATGACTGACTCTCGTTCCAAGTGAGAAAGAAATGGCGGTGTTGCTGAGAGAAGTCAATGCAACGGCTGTGCCAGCGGGACATGCGACTACCTAATGCACGCTTGAGGCTTAAAACTCCTGCGCTAAACGTGTTTTCTACGTTGCTGTAGTGTCAACTCTGGTAGCCAGTGTTAACGACGGTTGACGTCGTCCGTTGTTGACAAATCCCCGAGTGCGAACATGGCTAAGCCGCCACTCACACTGTTTTCGCTCTTGCGGAATCGGTGGCGAATGATAGAATCTTCAAAAATCGGCATTTTTTAGTCGCCGTCACACCCATCTTCGATTGATGTCCACCCCAGTGAATTCAAGTTTGGGAAACAGACGATTGAGGAACCACAGCAAGATGATGACTTTCATCGTGCTTGCGTTCTTTTCGTTGGCAAGCTCTGGAATCACAACGACAGTCTCACGCACCGTTCTTGGTAGTGAAGTCAAAGTCGAAGTCGAAACAAAAGAGGTGCAGGAGCGGTTACTCAGTTCTACATCAAGACGCGTTCGCACTCGTCGGTTGGTCAAGTATGCTCCGCCTCGCGTTACATTGTTCCTTGCTCGTTGCAAGTTGACGGGCACCACGATTCGTCCACTGCCGATTGTTGGACATCGGCTTCCCAACGGATTTCTGGCGCCGATTCGCTGTTAGGCTACTCTCGGTTTTCTTTATATAACCGACTCTTAGCGCGGCGATTGCGCCCTCTCATTTGCTGAAACACAGGCGTTGGCTGCATTGTGCTGATGCGGGGTGTTTGCACTCATGCCAACCCGCTCGGATCAAGCAGGTCGTCGGCCAAAGTCTTCCCATTCGCGGACTTGACATGCGCGCGTGCGGTCAGACGCTGTGAATGACTCAATGAGCGAGGCCAGTGATCGGCCTGCATTTAAAACGCCCTTCGCACCCGTTGGCATGCCTACTACCAATTCTTTCGATTCTACTGGACCCACTATGCCTCAACAAACATCCATGTTTTGTACGTCAAACGTTTTTCGTGATCTAATATCAGGTCTTGTCGTTTTCCTGGTCGCACTTCCGCTCTGCTTGGGCATTGCGTTAGCATCCGGGGCGGACCTGTTTTCGGGTTTAATTTCAGGAGTCGTAGGCGGATTGGTCGTCGCCGCGATCAGCGGTTCGCACACCAGCGTCAGCGGACCGGCAGCAGGATTGACGGCGATTGTTGCCTCCCAGATCGCAGTCCTTGGTTCCTTCGAAGCGTTCCTACTAGCGGTTCTGTTTGCGGGACTCATTCAAATCGGATTTGGAATCGCTCGCGGCGGTGCGCTGTCGGCATTCTTTCCGTCGAGCGTTATCAAAGGACTGTTGGTTGCGATCGGCGTCATTTTGATCATGAAACAAATACCGCATGTTTTCGGCCACGATATAGACCCGGAAGGGGAAATGTCGTTCATCCAACCCGATCACGAAAATACGTTTTCAGAACTTGCGTCGGTCGTTGCTGGCAACATCCACCTCGGAGCGGCGGTCATTGGTTTACTATCGATCGCGTTTCTACTCGTTTGGGATCGTGTTGCGGTATTAAAGAAATCGCTCGTTCCCGCACCGCTCTTAGTCGTGTTGTTGGGCGTCGGCATCAGCATCGGCTTTAGCAGTATGAACGAAAACTGGGCCATTGGAACCAGTCATTTAGTTCAGATCCCGGTCGCCAGCAGCTTCACGGAATTCGTTGGTTTTTTGCGGCTTCCTGATTTTTCGCAGGTGGTCAATCCAGCAATTTACCTTGCAGCAATCACCATCGCGGTGGTTGCATCCCTGGAAACGCTGTTGAACTTAGAGGCGGTCGACAAACTCGATCCGGCCAAACGAAATTCGCCGGCCAGTCGCGAGTTGATTGCACAAGGTTGCGGAAATATGGTCTGCGGAATGATCGGTGGCTTGCCAGTCACGTCCGTCATCGTTCGCAGCAGCGTCAACGTTGGTGCGGGTGCGAAATCGAAACTGTCTGCGATTTTTCACGGTGCATTGCTCCTGTTGAGCGTCGCGATCTTGCCTCAGATCATGAACATGATTCCGTTGTCTGCGCTTGCCGCAATCTTGCTAGTTACCGGTTTCAAGTTGGCGAGCCCCAAATTGTTCAAGCAAATGTGGAACGAGGGGCGCTACCAATTCCTACCGTTTATCATCACGGTGGTCGCGATCGTGATGACCGATTTGCTAGTCGGTATCCTGATCGGATTAGGAGTCAGCGTGCTGTTTATTCTCAGCAGTAACCTGCGTCGTCCGATTCGCCGGATTCTAGAAACGCACGCGGCGTGTGACTTGATGCGCATCGAACTGGCCAATCAGGTGAGCTTCCTGAACCGTGCGGCGATTGATCGAGTCCTCAACGAGGCCAATCAAGGCAGCCAATTACTGATCGACGCAACCGAATCGGACTACATTGATCCTGATGTGTTGAGCTTGATCCGCAACTTCAAAGATGAGGTGGCCCCAGCGCGAGATATTTGCGTCAGCTTGAAAGGGTTTAAACCGCGATATCAATTACAGGATGAAATTCATTTCGCGGACTATTCGAGTCGCGAATTGCAAGATCAGATGACAGCAGATCAGGTGTGCGACATCCTGCGTGTCGGGAACCGTCGATTTGTCGAAGGAAATCGCCTCAATCGAGACTTGGGGCGTCAAGTGAATGCGACTGCGGCAGGTCAAAACCCGCTCGCAGCCGTGCTCAGTTGCATCGACTCGCGAGTACCGGCGGAGCTTGTCTTTGATCTCGGTGTCGGTGATATATTCAGCGTGCGCGTGGCTGGAAACGTCTTTGGAACCAAGTCGCTCGGAAGTCTCGAATATGCAATCGGTGTTGCCGGAGTAAAACTACTCGTCGTCCTGGGGCATACCCGTTGCGGTGCGGTTACGTCGTCCGTCAAGTTGGTCTTCGAAGGCAATGACGCCATGTCGGCAACGGGATGCCAACATCTGCAAGCGATTGTCGACGAGATCGCGCCGAGCATGCCCGACGTTCGTTCGCGGGATCTCAGCAAAATGACGGCGGAGGAATTGGAGATTTTTGTCGACGGAGTTGCCAAACAGAGCGTGCAACGCACGACAGACCAAATCCTGTCACGAAGCGACGTTATTCGCAAGGCTGTTGACGCTGGGCGGGTGAGGGTGGTTGGCGCGATGTACGATGTGAAATCCGGCCAGATCAAATTCCTTGGCGATGAGGATCAGCTCTCGCGAGATCAAAGCGGCTTGCAAGCCACGGCTAAATACCCGCACCAGATCGTTCCATGAGACTGCGTCTCGGTGGTTTCGCGAAAGAGGCGGAAGACGAAAACGAAGTGGGGTCGAATCGCTGATTCCATTTTACGGGATGCAATCGGGATCCAATAGGGACACCCATACTCTTGTGGCCACCTCTGCGCCAAATGCGTATCCTTGGACGACTTTGACAACTTCACAGAAGAAAAATCGTCATGCCCCGATTGGCAAGTGCGAGCTTGTTGACGGTTGGTTCTGGCTGATTGAGCCGGCCGATTGAGACTATCCTACTGCATCGCGTCCGCTGGCAGACGCGTTCACGTCAGTCGCTGCGCACCTGACGCATCGCGCGTCTGAAATCGCTCATAAATCTAGCGTGCTGGCACCGAGCTAACCACCAGGCGGGGCAGGCGACGCTAACGCGTGGCTGTAGACATTCTGGGATTCAGATGCGATTGCGATTAGATTTTGGGTGTCCCTGTTGCTGGCTCCCGACTTTAGTCAGTCCACATCCACACACCATGCAACGGACAACGTCGTCATCATCATCGACGAACGGAAATCAATCAATCAATCCGTCTGAATTCGGAGGGCTGGTGACGACGAATGTTATTCAATGGCGTGCGCATGTTTGAGGTTTGACGTCCGCGCCGTCCGCATTCCGGTGCCCCCGTGCGTTCAGGTTTTCGGTCTTACGATAGCGCATCCATTCTTTGTCCAATCGTTTTAGGTCTTCGGCCGCAATGGCGTCAATCTTTCGCAATGCGAAAAGAAGCGAGCGCGGCGAAATTGGCGACAACGTCAGGGCGTGTTTCTGGCCGCAGGACCGACAAGTAATCATCGGAGGGTGAATGCCGCGTTTCTCATGAATGTCTGTTCGTAGTGCGGTCATCTGTTCACAAAACGAGATGACATCCGCCCAGTTGGGATGGCCAATCCAAAATCGCCCAAGTTCCGAGAGCATTTCCGGGAACCAAGCTCGTTGTGCGTCGCCGGATGGCATCGAGAGCATTTCCTGTTCTTCGTAACGTTCCGAATTGCCAGAACGACGTGTGTGAGCTTCCAACTTTTTCGTGAGAGTTAGCCAACCGACTTGGGATGCGCTAGCGGATATTCGACGATCGGCAGCTGCTTTTTTACAACTTCCTTCAATCGCCGCCAGCCTCGAGTGACGAGTTCTTCTCGCTGCTTGACAAACTCTGCATCGAGTTCGTGCTTGTCAAACGGCCCGTCGCACTTAATTGGGCTAAACCCTTCATCGACAATAAACTGACCGAGTGCGGGGTTGCAGCGGATGTGTCGTTCTCGCGTTGTGTGCAGCGTTTCTGGATCAACCATTCCGATCACATAGCGCAGATACAAATCGCTGTCGGTGATTGCGGCGACGTCCTGCCCGCATACTTCACATATGTATCCCTCATCGCATTTGGCCATAGAGACAGTTTAGCGAGACTAGGAAGTTGCACCAGCTGCGAAATTAGACCTGGACGTTCCCTCGATCGTCCCAATTGGCGAAGAAATGCCTTGCCGCACGTCAAAATGGACTGAATCCGGACCAAGCCTTTGCTTTCGCGAAAATCCCTAGTTATCCTAGACGGGCAGGCGACTTGCATGTCGTAGCGATAATTGTGATTATTGAGTTAGTTTGTGACACTCAACCCTCGCTCAACAAAGCCCCGGAGGTAGAAGATGCGAGTTGCTTCAATAGCGTTGCTGGTGGTTCTTTTTGGAACGCTGCTGGTTCACGGTCAAGGTTTAGGTCCGTATTACGGAGCGATCGGGCCGGGAAGCTATGGTCACGCCTCGACCGCCGCCGAGGGAGCTGCTCGCGGGATGGCCGACGTCGTCCGATCGGCAGGGGCCGCCAATCTGATGAACTCGGAAGCGGCAATCAACTTGCAAGAAGCCCAGAAGAAGAACATCGAGAATCATCTGCAGTACACACAGACGTACTTCCAGATGAAGTCGCTCAACCAGCAATATCGCGATGCTCAACGCAAGCCGGCACCGACACAACAACAAGCAATTCGCTTGAGTCAAAGTCGCATGCCGGATCGCTTGTCGGCGAATAAGATCGACCCGCTAACCGGGGCGCTGGCTTGGCCCTTGGGGCTGCGAATGGATTCGCTCAAAGACGATCGCGAAAGACTGGATGCCATTTATGCGGAACGTGCTGACAAGGGCTTTCTGACTACGGATCAATACATCGAAGTCAAACAGTTGATCGCAGGGATGACAAACGAGTTGCGTAAGTACAGCCAACAGCTAGGTGGAAACGCTTCCATTGAGGCACGCAAGTTTTTGGAAAGCCTTGAGTATGAAGCGGGCTTTCAAGCTGGTTAATTACGACGGTTGAACCTATTCCAAACGCTCACGAAGTATCTTCTCGAGGCTAACAATGCGTTCCATTTTTCTTTCGACGCTCACACTTCTCCTCGTCTTGGCATCTTCGGTGCTGGCTCAAGAGGCTGACCTAAAGAAGCTGATTGGAGATGTCGGCGGTTCTGACAATCCCGCGCGAGTGCAGGCCTTGGACGGCATCGCCGAACTGGGAGCGGGCGGTGCCGAGGCGATTCCAGCATTGGTCGCCGCCTTGAGCGACAGCGATGAAGAGATCGTGTGGCATGCCGCTCGCGCGCTAGGAGCGATTGGCGAGGGCGCAGCGGTCGCCGTTCCGAAACTTGTGTCAGCCCTCGGCGACGAACGCGTCAAAGTGCGAGCTTACGCGGCATACGCTTTGGGACGCATCGGTAAACCAGCGATGCCTGCGACGGACAAATTGATCGAACTGGCATTTGACAAAGACGCAGTGGCACGCCGTTCAGCAATACGCGCCCTGCGAGCGATCGACCCGCCCCAGGAAAAGACGTTGCCGTTGGTCATCAAGATCCTGCAGCAAGGAGAAATGTCTGTCATCCTGCCTGCTTTGCATTCGCTTGCCGAACAGGGCAAGGAGGCGGTACCACGACTGCGGAGCGTGTTGAAGCATGAGGAAGCTCAATACTGGGCGTGTCTCGTACTGGCAGAGATCGGCCCCGATGCTGTGGAAGCGGTTCCAGAGATTCAAGAAGTGCTCAAGTCGAAGAGTCCCGATGTGCGACTGGAAGGCCTCGTCGCACTGGGGGAAATCGGCCCCGGTGCGAAAGATGCCGTTCCCGCCGTCATCGCACTCTCGGAAAGCGACGAATTCAAACACGTTCGTTATGCAGCGGTTTATGCCTTGGGCAAAATCGGCGG
>CAUJKL010000441.1 GCA_963204995.1 Planctomycetota bacterium
AGCGGTACTGTATTTGGCAGTTTGTTTCAGTTGGGCTTCCCCTGAGCGAGCACGCTACCGAGCCGAAGAAGAATGCGTTCGGAGAGTGGCGGTAATTCTGAATGCGGCCGTCGATTATGAGAGGTTTACCGGCGTCAGGAGTCCGTTGTGCGACTTTCGACACCTTGACTTTATCGACCTATCAAACGTCACGGTAAACGATGCACAGATTGGCGAGCTGGTTATTCAACTGAAGCAGCTTCCTAAGCTGCACGAGATCTATATTTCCAGCAATTCGATGAGCCCCACAGCTTTAGAACGCTTGCGAAACGAGCTTCCTAGTATTCTCATAAGTGTTGGACGTGGTGGGGCTAGTTGGGACAGGCAATTTGTGACCGTGAATCCACCGCCTTAATCTGCCCGCCAACAAGAATTTGGTGACATGGTCCGCCTACGGCGGATCGCATTCCTTTTTCATTCATCGTGGGGATGTGTTACAACGGTGATTGGTTGGCCGACGTTACTCGCTCAGTTTAGGGCGGGGACGGCCACACGGCCCGTTGGGCGGGCACATCGCTGATCTTGTTGAGGACTTACCATGAAAATCACGATTGATCTCAGCACGCGTACGGTAATGCTCATCAGGTCGCCCTTGTTTTATGTCGTTGGCGCACTGACTGGCATTTCGATGTCGTTCTGTCTCTTTTGGATCTACCAATGTGGGCAACAAGGAACTGGGT
Source organism: Planctomycetota bacterium (assembly GCA_963204995.1). GTDB lineage: Bacteria > Planctomycetota > Planctomycetia > Pirellulales > Pirellulaceae. Next base: position 720 of record CAUJKL010000441.1, read on the forward strand.
TCTTCGATGCGCGAGTGATCCTGACCGTGGTAGCAATCTGGCTAGTGCATGGTTTCTATCAAATGGTTGCTACCCCAGTCATTCGTCAGGTCCGGCAAGCACCGTGATTCCTCGGCACAGTGCAACAGGCGGCGGCGTAATACAGTCAATCGTAGTTCAACCGTTGGGCGGGCGGAGTTTCCCAAGCCAAGTACGCTATGGTAGAATTCACTCATGACACTTCAACAACTCGAAAAGACGATTTCGGAATTGCCTGCGGATGAGTTCTCGAAATTCCGCGAATGGTTCCTCAACTTCGACGCAGAGAAATGGGACCGGCAAGTCGAGGGCGATGTTGCGGCGGGCCGCCTCGACCGATTGGCCGATGAAGCACTCCAGCAGCATCAGGCCGGTGAGTCGTCGAGGTTATGAATCACTTCGCCAGTCCCAATTTCTGGAAGTGTTATCACGCGCTGCCTGCCAACATTCGAGAACTGGCCGATAAGAACTTCGCACTATTGCAAATAGACCCGACGCATCCGTCACTGCATTTCAAAAAGGTTGGCCGATTCCGGTCGGCTCGTGTCGGACTGCAATTTCGGGCGTTGGCAGTCGAAGTCGAAGATGGGCTGCTCTGGTTCTGGATCGGTGATCATGCCGAATACGATCGGCTTATCAGCGGGTAATGGCCGCGCAACGGCAGGGCAACGATGCGGAGTTGCAACGGTCGGCGCATAATGCAATCGATCTTTGCTCAACCGTTCATTTCTTCAGCACGGTAGGTAACGGCCGTGCCCACCGTGACATCTCACCTCGAAGTCGCGACATGAACGCCCATTCACGCGGCCGACACCTTGCGCGCCGCAAAGAAGCTGCCGATGCCTCGGACAACTCGCTGCTGCTCTTCGATCGTCAATTCTGGGAAGACGGGAAGGCTCAATACCTCGGCCGCCGCTCGCTCGGATTCGACCAGACTTCCTGGCTCGCAGTCGATGTGCCGGAAACACTCTTGCTGATGCAGCGGGATGGGATAGTAGATTTCGCTGGCGATACTTTGCTCGGCAAGATGCGTTCGCAGTGCGTCTCGGCGCGCGTTGGGAACGCGAATCGTGAACTGGTTCCAGACATGTGTTCCATCCGTATCGTCGGCTGGTAACGTGATGTTGCTCGTCAGGCCCGCGTCGGCGAATAGTTCGTGATACTTGGCGGCGTTCTGGCGACGTGAGTTTGTCCAACTCTCCAAGTGCTTCATCTTCACGCAGAGTGCAGCGGCTTGGATTGTGTCGAGCCGACTGTTGATGCCGACGACTCGATGCACGTACCGAGGATTCATCCCGTGGGCAGCGAACAATCGAATTCGTGCGGCCAGTTCGTCACTGGACGTCGTCATCATGCCGCCATCACCGCAACCGCCCAGGTTCTTCGTCGGATAGAAGCTGAAGCATCCAATGTCGCCCCAAGCCCCCACGCCGCGGTCGTGATGTGCCGCGCCGATAGCCTGAGCTGCGTCTTCGATCACTTGAATGCCGACCTCGCCCGCGACTCGCGTCAATGCGGTCATGTCCGCAGAGCGACCGAACAGGTGGACAGGAATGACGGCTTTGGTGTTTGAAGTAATCGCCGCCTTGACTTTGGCGGGATCGAGATTGAACGTTGCAGGATCAATGTCGACGAAGACGATCTTGGCCCCGACGCGCTCTACCGCACTGGCCGTGGCAAAGAACGTGAAGCTCGGGACAATCACTTCGTCTCCGGGTCCGATATCCATCGCCAGTAGAGCTAACAGCAAAGCGTCGCTTCCCGATGCACAGCCGATGGCGTGTTTCGCTCCGGACAACTTCGCTATGGCGTTTTCCAACTCGGTAACGGCCGGGCCATACAAAAACCGACCGGTCTCGAACACTTCGCGAATAGCTTCCAGCATCTCGTCGTGAAGTGGACGATTTTCGCCGACGATATCGAGCAGCGGAACGTTTTTTGAATCAATGCTGCGGTTGGACATTTCAAGACACTCCTTGTCGCACGCCTAGCGATAGCTGAACTGCTGAACGAATGGGCCGCTGGGGACGGCGCAACCCTCGCGCCAAACTAGCGAATGGAGACGATAGGCTGCCTGAGGAATGCGGTCAAGGTCGTTCGATCAGCCGCACGGCGGTTCCCTGAAAAAGCTCCTCTAAATCGCTGGCGCTCCACACCTCGATGCCGTACCCCGGAGTCGGATCGGCGATCTTAAACTGGCCGAAACCTCCCTGCCCGAGCAATAGTACGGAATGTTCCTGGCCGGGACGCCAACCCCATTCAGCCAATCGCGTTTCGTCTCGCGCAGTAACCTCGGCTCCCATGCCGACACTCAAAATCATGGGCTTGATCGCCTTGTCACGAATCTCAGTGGCTTCACACTCGATCGCTTCGACGTCCCAGCGAGTTCCTCGCGTCTTTTGCTTTAGTCCGCGGTAAAGCCCCATCCAAGTTGTGCCTTGACGCGTCAAACAGAGGTCGGCCATTTCGGCTTCTGTGGCCTCAATCCCGTGCAATCGCAACAACGTGGCAGCCGAAGCCGCCGTGCAAGTGAACTGCGTTGTTTGCAGACAGATGCCATCTCGATCCCATTCGTTGAAACACGCGGGTGGCTCGCCAAGAATCGGCAATACGGCCGCGTAACTAGCCGCGACGGCCAGCGCCGAGGTGCAAATCGTTTTGCGATAGATTCGTCCGTAAATGCGCCGCCATGCGAATCCGGCTAGCAGCCCGGCCAATGGTGGCAGCCAATTGCCGATCACGATCAAGTTGGAAAATGGCAAGATGCGAGCCAGGCGCACGTCGTACCAGAGGTGGCGGATGTAGAAGAACATCACGGCCACCACGAACATGGCAAGGAGATCGCTTAACAGTCGGCTGATGCGGTAAGAACACCACAACGAACCGCCGAATAAGACAATCGTAAGCCCGCCAAGGACGACGAGCCCAACATAGAGATCGGCCATCGCTGCCTCCTGAGTAACAGGACGTGCGTCGATTCTATACAACTCTGTCTGTAGGTTGCAATAAAAATCGAAAAAAGGCCGGCATTGCGGACGTCCACACGTGGCGGATCCGCCGAACGCCAAAATCTATTCAACAATAATAGTCATGGGGCAAGTACCATCAACGGCCTTACGCCGCGCTCAGCAGACGCGAGCCTTGAGCCCACTGGACCCACTCGGTTACCTCTTCCAGATCCGGTGTTTTTCCATTTCGGATGATACGTTTGCCTTCTTTTGTTTCGACAAATGGCTCGACCAAGGTCCATAATAGCTGTGGATCACTGGCAGCCAATTCTTCCACATTGGTAACGCCAAGCGCCACCAAAATCTGGGCGTCGTGGCCGCGTAGTTGCGGCACGCGACAAGCTAGTTCCGTCTGTTGCTGCCACTGAGTGACGACTTCGGTCGTGAATCGCTTTACTTCGAGCTGTTCCGAGACCCATCGAGGATCAGCTTTCAACAAATCGGAAACCGTTCGGATGCCGATCGCTTCTAGCCGTTCGGCAGTACGAGCACCGATCGACGGAGCATCGACGACGGAATCACTTCGACCAAGATAGAATTTCTGCTCCGAATCGGCAGATCGCATCTTGACGACATCGGGGGCGCGATCGCGGCGTTCACGTCCCGTGCGGTCACTATCAGAGCGATCATGGTCGCGAAACGAGCGTTCGCCTCGACCGGACATTAGGCTTCCGCTACGCGATGAGTCAGCACGACCGGTTTGCGAACTCTTGTGCTGTGTTCCGATCCAGTCGGCGATGCGAGACAGTTCGAACTCGGTACCGGAGAGCAGCAGCGCTTGACCATTGCTGCTGGCCGCCATGTCTTTCACGATCGCCCTCAACTCGGCAGGGTTCAGCCGATAGAGTTGCTCAGGTTCTGTGATCCCACACGCGACAAGGATTCTCGCATCATAACCACGTAGTCGCGGCACTTCACACAGCAGGCGGGCCTGTGCTTTCCAGGAAAGAATCTGATCGACCGTAATTCCGTACTCTTGCAATTCAACAGCGCCAGACTTCGCCGACAAACGCAACAGGTCGCCAACTCGCATGACACCGATCTTTCGCAATCGCGCGGAGTTCGCTGTATCGATGGTGGGAACTTCTTCGATCGGGCTGTACTCGGTCAGCGTGAACGTGTCGCTTGCGTCCCCATCTTCGTCGATGACGGTCTCGACCACGGAGTTGCCAGCTGGCGACGGCTCGACTTTCGCTGGCTTGGCCGATGGCAGGGGAATGTGTTCGAGAGTTCGGACCGGAACATTTAACAGCCGGAAGACACTGGCGACATGTTCGTGTCGCGTGAACAGCAAGATCTGATGACCTCTCGCCGCGAAGTCACGAATCAACTCGGCGGCCTCCGGAACATTCTTCGAGTCGACGTGCGTGAAAGCCCCGCTGACGATCATCGGGACGTGAATGCCACGTGCTTTGAAGCCCTCGACCAACGTGAGGCAAATGCTCAAATAAACCAGGTCACGGCCACCGTCGCTCAGCTGATGATACGCTCGTCGGCGACCATGCTCGTCGACAACCCATACCTGCTCGTTCGCAGCAACCTCGATCTTACGAAGATCCCCCGCCGTCAACCGCCGTAAATACTCGGACGCATCCGAAACGAGCGACGACGTCCGTGAGTTCGCTCGCAGTTCGGTGATCGCCTCTTCGGTGGCTGCGATCTCGGCCAACAGCTGCCGACGCCGGTCGGTATCGCGGAGGTTCTGTTCGGCTCGACGCAGCTCTGCACGTTTGGCATCTAACTGGTCCAGCAATTCGACGTGATCCAACAGCCGCAACTGGGCACGCACGTCCGCCAGGTCCGACTCGATATCATTCACATCAGCGACCAAGCGATCTTGTCGTCGCTCCAGCCCAGCGATTTCGGCCGAAATGATCGACAACTCATGTTCCCAGTCGGATCGAATGCCGGTGACTAGCTCCTCCGTTCGTAGTGGTGGATGCTCGACACATTCACAGTACGTGTGATTCCAGGTCGCGAGCGCGACGGCATCCTCGCCGAAGGCCTCTTCGATCTCGCGTTGCAATAATTCCTTGCGAACCGTCGCACCCTTGATGGCCAGGCGCAGTTCGGCTTCGCAACGAGCTAAATCCTTCGACTCACTAGAAGACTCCCGATAGACGGCCGTCGTCTCCCAATAGTTAAGCTGATTGCAGAGCCGGTAGACGTTGGCTCGCAATTCTGCAAAGACTTCGCCAAACAGACCTCGAATCTGCCGTCCCTCATAACGCTCCGTATCGTTGAGCTTGGCGAGTGCAGACTGGACGTCATCGAGTTGTGATTCGATATCGCCTAAGAACCGGCGAGGCTCGCCTGGCAGCTCGCGCAAGCCACACTGCTCGGCCTTCGCTTCCAGCGATTGTCGCCGGGAGGTGATCTCTCGAAGTGTGCTCTGCCATCGTTCAATTTGAGCAACGAGTTGCTCCAGCTCTTGGACCTGCGGCGCGTCGACTGGACGAGTCTTTGGTTCGGCATGGCGACCTGCCAGGACTTGTTGTCGGCGATATTCGGCGGCGCTAAGTTCGCTATGCAACTTCTGCAACTCGGCCTGCCACTCGTGGAGCTGTGCCTCCAATCGCTTGATTTGAGCGGTAAGTGTCTCCTCGTCGGGTTGATCCGCGAGAGCCGTTTCCAGTTCTCCGATCACTCGCAGCAGCTCGACTCGGCGATTGCACAGCTCGTCATGCGAGGCCTGCACGCGAGGCACAGTTGCCAGCGAATCGCGTTGCTGACGAAGTTGCTGCTCCAGAACGGAAAGTCGCTCCAGATCGACGGCACGTCCGAGCAGGTCGAGCCCACTGGCATGTGCTTCTTCGATCAAAGCACCGATCCCCGGACGACGTCGATAGTCTACGGCAAAAATTCGATCGAACGTCGATGCCGGAATGGCCGCAATCGCCTCGGGAACATGCGTACGCTGGACGATCGTCCCATCTTCGCGCTCGATCTTGAGTTGACCGTCACGAGTCCCGTCGTCAACTCGAGTGATCGTCTGATTACCGGAGAGAGTTCGAATCTTGATCGCTCCGCCAAAACCTCGCGATTCGACGGGCAAGTACTGCCGACGCGTGGAATCGTCGAAGCCGTACAGGATCGATCGAACGAAGCGACCAAGCGTCGCCTTTCCCGATCCCGCCGGGCCGTGAATGACGTTCACACCGTCTGTCAGAGCGTCGAGAGATAGATCGGAGCAAGCTCCGAAACGACTGAGTCGAATGTTTCTGATTTGCACAGGACCCCTCCTTGGGTAGTTTGCAATCCGGGTCGTCCGTCGTCCATTGACGGTTAGACATATAGCGGGGCAGTAAATTAACACATCCTGGACAACGGACCTAGATCGATTGGCGGCGAACAAACACGGAAATTTCCGGTCGCAGCGAACGCGAACTATGCTAGCGGCATTCGGCTTGCAATTCCGCCTTGCCGAAACGAAGGGTGTGAGGTATTCCAACCGCTAAATGCAATTCCTTTTGCATCTCCGGAGATAAGTTTGAAGAAGTTCCTGATCACGCTGCTGAAGATTCTGCTCCCCTTGGCGATCATTACGTGGCTAATTACGACGGTTGATCCACAAGATTTGCGGAGTCTGCGCGATCGCCCCAAGGATTGGGCAGCGTTGGGACTTGCGTTTGTGGTCGCCATATCGGCGGTTTGCGTTTCGTTCGTCCGCTGGTATCTGCTCGTCCGCACGTTGCATATTCCGTTTCGTCTGCGAGACGCATTTCGGCTCGGCTTCCTTGGTTTCCTGATGAATTTCGTGGGCATCGGTAGTGTCGGCGGCGATCTGTTCAAAGCCGTCTTCATTGCCCGCGAGCAATCGAATCGCCGGGCGGAGGCCGTCGCCTCGGTGGTGGTTGATCGAGTGATTGGGCTCTACGCCCTGTTGCTCGTGACAAGCGCCGCGATCCTGCTGGGAAGCGTCCCCCAATCGAATGCGGCACTATCGGCGATCTGCAATGCAACACTAATCGGAACGGTCGCTGGAGCTTGCGGCATCTTGATGATGCTCGTCCCCGGCTTCACTCGCGGCAGTCTCTCTGAGTTCGTAACCGGGCT
>CAUJKL010000442.1 GCA_963204995.1 Planctomycetota bacterium
TGACGTCAGCCGCGCGATCGACCGGCACGTCGTCGAACAGTGCAAAGACGATCTGGCCAAGATCGACGCGAACATCAAGCCGGGTGTCTTGTTTAATGTCGGAGCCACGATCAAAAAGTTCGCGACCGACGCTTTACGAGCCAAAGTCGAATCGCCGCGTGAATCAATCTCGCGAGTGCAAACGGATTTGAAAGCCTTCGCCAAACAGCATGCGCTCGATCAGGTCATCGTCGTCAACGTCACATCGACGGAGCCACCGGTCGAAACAAGTTCGTTGCCTGAAACGTGGGGCGAGCTAAATCCGCTGTTAGACAAACCCGAAACCTGCCCGCTCGCGGCCAGTTCGCTCTATGCGATTGCGGCTTTAGAGTTGGGCTATCCGCACGTCAACTTTACTCCGTCGCTCGGGTCGGCACCGGCGGCGATCTGTGATCTCGCGTTGCAACAAGACACCTGCCACATGGGCCACGATGGCAAGACCGGCGAGACGCTGCTGAAGAGTACGCTCGCACCAATGTTCGCCGCTCGCAACTTGGAAGTCATGAGTTGGGTAGGGCACAACATCTTCGGCAACATGGACGGCAAAGTGCTGGACGACCCCGCAAATAAGAAGAGCAAAGTCACGAGCAAGGATCGGCTGCTGCATCAGATCTTCGGCTACTCGCCGCAAACGCTGGTCAGCATCGAGTACATCGAAAGCCTCGGCGATTGGAAGACAGCCTGGGATCACATCCACTTCCGCGGTTTCCTGGGCACGCCGATGACGATGCAATTCACGTGGCAGGGCTGCGATTCGCTGTTAGCCGCGCCGCTCGTAATCGATCTCGTGCGACTCACCGATCGAGCCCATCGCAACGGCGATCGCGGCCTGCTGGCCTTCTTGGCCAGCTTCTTCAAGAGTCCGCTGGGAACCAACGAGCACAATTTCGTCAAGCAGTTCGAATTGCTCGAAGACTGGGTGGAAAGAGTAGGTTAGGCTTCAGCCTATCTTTTCGTGCCTGTCCCGCCTCGTTCCCAGGCTCCCGCCTGGGAATGCACTGCTCGACAGGCTCCCGCCTGTTCCACGGTAAGCGAGGCAGAGCCTCGATGGCAGTTCGTTGCCACGCAGAGCATGGGAACGAGTTGACTGAGTTGAATCCGATTTTTTATTACCCTCGCCTCCGCTCGCCTCTTATACTGGTAATGGCCAGAACGCAGGGCGCATTCGAAATGGATGAGGCGATGTCGCGTTATTTCCTAGCAATCGGTTGCATCGGTGGATTCGCGCTGGCGGTCTGCGCGTCGGCGAGCGCCGATGTGTTCTTGCTCAATAATGGCGGCCAAGTCGAAGGGACACTATTAAATCCCGACGAATCGCCACGATCGGCTTACGTCGTCCAATCGCGCGAAGGTGGTCGACTTGTGCTCCCAGCCGATGATGTCGATACGTTCGTGACGAAATCCGACGCCGAGACACGGTACGAGGAAGTGCTGCCTTTAGTCGCAGATACCGAAGACGGTCATTGGAACATGGCCGAAAAATGCGCGACAGCCGGACTCAAAGAGCAACAAGAGTTTCATTTGGAGCAAGTCATCCGCCTGAACCCCGATCACGAGCCCGCTCGTCGAGCGCTCGGGTTCAATCGCGTGGAAGGCCGCTGGCAACGTCCCGACGAATATATGGCCGAGCAGGGTTTCGTTCGCCATCGCGGGGCTTGGCGACTGCCCCAGGAACTACTGATCGAACAGCGCGAACGCGCGAACGAAGAGCAAACGGTCGAGTGGCGAAAGAAGATCAAGATCTGGCGCGAATGGATCTTGAAGGGGCGCGATCGCGCGAAGGAAGGACTCGTCAATATGCAAGCGATCCGCGACCCGCGCGCGGTCGCCGCACTGGCCGCACAGCTGCGCCAAGCCAACGAACCGTCACTACTGAAGCAGTTATACATCGAAGTCCTTTCCCACTTTCCGGAACACGGAACGGGAATCGGGGCGTTGACTTATGTGGCGCTGCACGACCCCGACGGGCGAGTTCGCGAAAAAGCGCTCGATGTGCTGGAAAGAGCCGATTCCCAAGTTGCAACGCTGGCGTTTCTGAAAGTCCTTGGCGACAACGACAACAAGATGGTGCAACGTGCGGGCGTGGGTCTCGGATATATGAAAAGGCCGGAAACCACGACGCTGCCACTCATCGAAGCCCTGATCACCGAACATAAGCACACGGTGGGTGGAGGCGGTATCCAGCCGAGTTTTAGCAGCGGTGGTGGGGGGGGCCTGAGCATGGGCGGCAAACCCACGGTGGTCAAGGAAAAGGTCAAGAACGAGGCAATTCTGCATGCCTTGGCGGCGATGCACCCGGGGGTCAACTTCGGCTTCGATCAGGAAAAGTGGCGGGCGTGGTACGTCCTGCAAAACACGCCTCGCGACGTCAATCTTCGTCGCAGCGAATAATCTGCCCCGTTGGGGCGAATTTCGAAGCACGAAATACCCAATGACGAATTCTCCGTCTTCTTCATCATTGGGTATTTCGTCATTTGACCTTCCCCCTTCTCCCGTGACCTACGCTTTCGCGTGGCCAGCTGGATTCCGGTAACGTATTTGGGGCTCCCTGCCTCGGAGGGAGCAAAAATATTTTTGATCTGGGGCGAAATGCTGGTAATTGCGAGATCTTCTATGGATAATCGTACATGGAATCTCGGGGGGCGAAATGCGCCCGCCCGATTTGACCGTCGCGCGCGTCGTTCGTCGCTTTAGTTGTTTTGACTGTTCTCATTGCAACTCATGTCGACAGCCCGCGTGTCTCACACCAATGTCACACCTATGTTTTTTTCCAACACGAATGAGGCACATGCCTAAGTAAGAATTATGGCAGCGTGGTTACGCAGAGCGCCACCCGTTCCAGGGCCAGTAGCGCGCCCACTCCTCGCGCAAACTCGTCATCTGCTGCGGCTTTTCCAAGCGGCTCGTCCGTGTGCGCTAGCGGTTCGCGCGCCCATTCGATGCTCGGTAAGTGTGCCACTGGCTGTGCCA
>CAUJKL010000443.1 GCA_963204995.1 Planctomycetota bacterium
TGGTCGCGGCAGAGGCGCAGCGTCGTCGTTTCTTCGAAGCCGAACGGCGTGCGTTCTTGGGAGATGGCTTGGCTTGGAACTGGACGTTGCAGAAGCGTTACTTTCCGGACTTCGAGGCGATTGTCGATTTCATTCATCCGACGAGTTATCTCTTCGAGGCCTCGCGCGTGGTTGATTCGGAAGACGACGGTTGGTCCTTGTGTGAGGGTTGGTTGAAAGCGAGTTGGCAGGGGAACGTGACGTTGGTGTTAGAGGAACTTCGCCGTTGGCAAGCGTTGCACCCATCTCCGGCGGGTGAGAAGTTAGCACACACCGACGGTCGATCGATTGTCGCGCGCGCCGTCACTTACTTGAGCAACAACGCCTCTCGGATGGACTACCCGAAGTATCGCAAAGCAGGGCTTCCGGTGACGTCATCGATGGTGGAGTCGCTGATCAAGGAGTTCAATTATCGGGTGAAAGGGACGGAGAAATCGTGGAACCGGCTACGAGGTTGCGAATCGATACTTCAGGTGCGAAACGCGGTCCTGTGTGAGGATCGAGATCGTCTGAGCGAGTACATTTTGTCGCGACCCGGCAGCGCCTACTATCGCCCCTCAACGGCCAAGCATGCCAGCAAAGAAAGCACCGTCGCCGCCTAATTACAATTGTCCGAATGCACCCTCGCAGAGCTGATCCCACGGTTGATCGCTAGTTGCTCTCCCCTATGCAACTAATTGGACAGCGCACCTTTGGCTGGCGGCGAAGGGGTCGGGAGTCTTTTTCGGACAAACCGCTATGATTATGGATTGTCACTTGGCCGAAAAATACTCCCGACCCCGTAAGGTGCGCTGTCCAACTAACTTTGTCTTGGAACAGGAGCCCTCGGGCGAGTCCTGGAGTTCAGGGTCTACGAGCCACAATTGGAAACTACACTAACGAACAGGGGACACGACGTTTACTCACTTGCCGTTACTTACCGTCACGAGCGTTCCCGTTGGTAGTCCATAGCCGCCCGCCGTGGCCACAATATCCCCCGCCGCGAGTCCTTTGCGCACCTGAACTAGTTCGCGCGTTTCAATTCCCGTTTGCACCTCGGTTTCGTAGGCCTTGCCGTCACGAATGACGGTCACGACGGGGGTTCCGGAATTGTCGGCCACGGCGGCGACCGGTATGGTCAGCACCTGGGAGACGACGGGAAGCGAAACTCGCACTTCACAACTGAGCCCGGGACGCAACAAGTGCGCCTCGTTTTCGATCTTCGCGAAGACAATAACGTTGCCCGTGAGCGGATCGGCTTGCCCGCTGATCCGCGATATGTCGCCGCGAAATGCTTGTCCTGGCAGCGCGTTGAGTTGGACGTCGACCGGCGTGCCCAACTGCACGTCGGCAAAGTTGCGGCTGGGGATGCGAAGCTGGACGAATACGTTTGACATGTCGATCACCGTGGCCAGTGGGACCGCGCGGTCGAAGAATTGTCCTTGGTGTGCCAAGAGTTGCACCACCACACCGTCAATCGGACTGGTGATCGAACACCATTCGAGCGTCAGTTTCATGTGTTCTAAATCAGCTTGGGCAACTTCAAGCAGCGACTGGGCTTCATCCACCAGTTCGGTGGCGGTGCCCTGCTCGAACAGCTTCAGATGGGCATCGGCGGAAGCGAGGGCCGCTTCGGCAGCCGTTAATGCTTTCGCTTTTGTCTCATACGCGACGGGTGAGATCTCCTGCCGCTTGAGCAGATCGTCCAACGCCGCAAGTTCGCCACGCAAGCCATCGACCGCCGCCTTGGCCTTGTCGCGGTCCTGTCGAGCCGTTTCAATCTCTTGCGGCAAGTAGCCTCGTTTGAGTCGCTTAACGGCCGATTCCTTTTCGGCCACGATCGCACTTGCTCGCTCGACGTCGGTCCGCGCGGCACGAGCATCAAGTTGTACGAGCAGGTCGCCGGCCTTCACGGTTTGCCCTTCCACGACCGCCAGTTTCTCCACCCACCCGCCAAGCTGAGGCGAGACCACCGCCGTTCGTTCCGGGATGGCGATGATGGTTCCGACGAGGTCAAGTTGGGGGTGCAACGTTGTTAGCTCGGCCTTGGCGACTTGCACGGGAACGGGTTGTGGTTCGGGTTCGACCGTCGCGTCGCCGGGTACGGTTCCTTTCGTGCAGCCAGCCAGCGTCAAGCAGACTGGCAGGGTGAAAATGATTAGCGTCGAAGTTTTCGAGATTGACTTTGGATGACGTTTCATTGTGATGCTTCCGTGGCGCGAAAGTGTAGAGCAATTGTCCCCAATTGCTCCCGAACAGTTGGGACAACTGTTCTACACTTGCGGGCCAGTATCGAGTCCCAGCGTACGGACCAGCAAGTAATAGAACACCGGCGTTGCAACCAGCGACAGCAACAGCGAAGTACACAACGATCCAATGACCGCGATGGCCATGGGACGCAACATGTCGGCACCCGCGCCAACGCCGTAGGCTAACGGCAGCAACCCCAAGAATGTTGTCAGTGAAGTCATTAGCACCGGCCGCAGTCGCCGCCGACCGGATTGAATCATCGCCTCGACCAACGGCAGTCCCCGACCACGCAAGGTTTCCACGTAATCAAACATCAAAATCCCGTTCTTATGCACGATGCCCATCGCGATGATCGAGCCCAGAATTGACACGATGTTCAACGTCGTGCCCGTCAACCACAAGGCCGCGACGACACCGAACAGAGCTAACAACGCTCCCATCCAAATCGCCAACGGTTCGAGAAACGTGCGGAACTCCAACATCAATACGGCATACACCAGCACCAGCGCGGCGATCAGTACAAACGAAAGATTACGGAACGACTCCTGTTGCTGTTGATACAGTCCGCCAAATTCGATGGTGGCATCGGGCGGCAACTTGATGGTATTCGCCAGCTTGTCCTTGATGGCAGCCATACCGTGGCCCATGTCGATGCCTTCAAAGCGCGCCGAGACGGCGACCAGTTGCCGCAAGTCTTCGCGATGCATTTCGAGAATCCCCGCCTCATGCTCAATTCGAGCGGCATCGCGAATGGTCAGATTCGCGCCGGTCAGCGAGTGAATGGGCAACGAGGCGAGTGACCGCTCGCGCTGATGCGACTCGGGGGCCGCCAGCACGCGGACATTATAAGTGCGGTCGCCTTGTAATACGTAGGACGAGATCGAGCCAATCATGGTGGACTGAATCTCTTGCCCTAAGGCTCGCGGAGTCAGACCGGTTCGCGCCGCGTCGGCCAGATCGGTTCGCAGCCGCATCGATGGCCCGGCTACGACGAGACCATCTTCGACGTCGACGACACCGGGGATGCCCTCGATCGCTTTGGCCATCTCTTCGGCCTTGGTTTTTAAAAGCTCGGTGTCCGTCGAAAAGATTTTGATTTCAACCGGCCTGGGTGACCAGGTCAGGTCACCAATCAAGTCGCCCAAGACACCGGGAAACTCGAAACTCAAAGCCGGTTCCGCCTCGTTGGACTTGGCTCGCAGTTCTTCAATGACCTGCTCCGTACTGCGCGAGCGAGTTTGTTTCAGTTTGACGAGGAAGTCGCCGGTGTTCGGTTCGGCAATGGCTAGAGCCAGCCGCGCGCCGGTTCGACGGGAGAAACTCTCGACCTCCGGCGTGGCCCGTAGAATCTCTTCAATGTGCATCAGCATGCGGTTGGTTTCCGTCAGGCTGGTGCCCGGCCGCGAGTAGTAGTCGATGACGAACGCCCCTTCGTCCTGCGCCGGCAGAAAGTCAGATTCCAACTGTGTGTACAGCCAGATTCCGCCGCCTGCGACACAAGCCATACCGATGGCCGACACGATGGGCACGCGCAGCATCCCGCGCATCGTCCAGGCGTATAACGCGATGAGGCGTCGGAGGACGGGTCCGCCTTGTTCGAGTTCGTCCTCGCTTCGCCCCCGACTCGCGCGAATGAGCAGCCCAGCGGTTACCGGCGTCCACGTCACCGCCAACACGAGCGAAATCAACAACGCGATCACCATCGTGACGGCCAATGCCCGAAAGAATACGCCCGCCACTCCATCCAGAAAGGCCAACGGAATGAACACCACCACCGGCGTCATCGTGCTGCCAACCAACGCGGGACCGACCTCTTGAACGGCAAGTTTCACGGCGTCGACGGACGAACACCCCGCGAGGATTTTCGCGTAGATCGCTTCGACGACCACGATCGCATCGTCAATCACAATCCCCACGACTGCCGCGATGCCGCCGAGCGTCATCAGGTTGAAACTCATTCCCAGTAACCGCAGCCCGATCAGCGTTAGCAGAATCGTCACCGGAATCACCAGCGCGGCGACAATCGTGGCTGCGATACTTCGCAAGAAGACAAACAGTACAACGACCGACAGCGCCAAGCCAAGCAAGATCGCGTCCCATACACTGCGAACGCCTTCCCGCACGAACTGCGATTGGTCGTAAAAGAACGCCAGCTTCATGTCTGGAGGAAGTTCCTGGCGCAAACGCTGTAGTTCGCGTTCCAGGTCGTCCGCGATCTTCACCGTGTTGCACCCAGGTTGGCCGTAGATGTTCAACAAGACGGCGTCCTTGCCATCTGCCGTAATGCGGTTGAATTGCGGAGCTTCACCGCGACGCACGACCGCGACGTCGCGAACGCGGATGGGTGCCTGGTTCACCCAGGCCACGACCACGTCCTCGATTTCCTGCGGATTGTGTAAGCGGTTGTCGACCACCGCCAGATAGAGTTGATAGTTCTCCTCGTGCATGCCAGCCGGAGTGAACTGGTTCGTATCCGCGAGAGCTTGAGTCATCTGACCGAACGTCAAGTGATTCGCGTCCAGCTTCGTCGGATCGACGATGACGTGATACTCGGGGACGCGACCACCCACGAGATTGATCCGCGCGACGCCTTTGATTCGCAGAAATCTCGGGTACACATCGTAGCGGGCAGCCTCCCATAAATCGGTCTTGCTGCGCGTTTCGCTTGTTAAGCTGATGCCCAGAACCGGAAAGGCGGAAAACGTCAGCCGATGCACTTGGACATTCGCCGTGGCAGGCAGCGTGTTGCGAATTTGTGCGAGCCGACCGAGTACGTACTGTTCGGCCTCTTCCATGTTCGTGGACCAATCAAAGAAGACGTTCACCGCCGCCGAACCGCGCCCCGTTGTCGAACGGATGTTGAGCGTACCGGGAATGTCCTTCATCGCTTCCTCGACGGGGCGCGTGATGGTGGCCATCATCTCGTCGCCGGGAATGACGCCATTGTCGATCAGAATCACGACGCGCGGGAAATCGGTCTGTGGAAATACGGACGACGGCATCGTCAGGCCAGCAAAGGCACCAGCCAGGCAGAGTGCGACGGTGACGAACAGAATCGGCTTGCCGAAACGCAGCACGAGTGCCGCTTTGGAATTGTCCGAGTTGGGATCGACGCTGGCATGGGTCATGGGTTGGGAAGAACCTCGGGCTCTCGAACCGGCTCACGGTTGGCAGTGACCAGTCGCGCCGGAGGCAAACCCGCCATGAGTGTCACGTCGGCCGCAGCCTGTGCGACTTCGTTTAACAAGTCGAAGTAGGTGCGTTGTTCTTGCAGCAGAGTGTTCTGAACGGCGTAGACGTTGAGGATGTCCGCCTGGCCAGCGGTGAACTGATCTTTGATGTCCTTCATTTCGGCCGCCTCGAACGCGAGACGATCGGAGCTCTGCTCCTTGAGCATCCGGCGCGCACGCTCGTATCGCTCGATCGCCGTGCGGGCTTCGACTTCCGCGCGTGTGCGCAATTGATCGACGGTGACCCACTGCAAGTTCTCTTCGGCTTCGCGTTGCGCGGTCAGTGGTCTGCCGGTATCCCAAACAGGCAGGTTCATCTGGGTTCGAAAGCCGGCGAACACGGTGCCGCTCTCGTCTCGCTCATAAAAAGGACCAACGGCCACGTTCTGAATTTGATTGGCGCGTGCCAAGTCTGCGTTCGCTTCCGCCACGCCGGCTCCCGATCCCGCCGCTAAAACGTCAGGCCGTTGTTGGGCTAATTCCGTCACCAGCTCAGCCGAAACTCTGACCGACCAGGGATCACTCGCGTTCGGCGACTCCGTGTCACCCACCGGCAACCACGCAAACTCCGAAAGCTGTCCCATCAGTGCCACGGATTCGTCCGTTGACAAATTCAGCTGTCGGTGCAAGGCGAGCAATGCCGTGCGATAGTTCGCTTCGGCCAGTTCGGCCTGCCGTTGGCTTTGCCGCACCGCGACTTTGGCAGTCGTTTGTTCCGCAGCCGTGGCCAACGCTGCCTTGAATCGTCGTTCGACGACACCCTGCAACTCCTCGTTCAAGGTCGCAGCATGCTTTGCCAAATCACGCAAGTCACGCTGGTATAATGCCGTGAAGTAAAGCCGTTCGGTCTGAGCCGCGCTGGTCAACTCGGCTTGCACGATGTTCCAGTGGACTTGGCTCAACGCCGCCGAAGCGCTCGCCTCGCGATGTTGTCGCTGATGAGCCAACTCGACGGTCTGCATCAGCCAGACATAGTGATTGACTCCCAGCCTGTCTCCGCTCCTGTCTTGTGCATAGGGCAGCACCTGCACCTGGACGAATGGATTCCAAGGATAAGTCTCCGCGACGTGATAGGCGGCGTGGGCGACTGGTTCGGTGGCTCGCAACGCAACCAGTGCCGGATTGCGATCGAGTGACACGGCGATGGCGCTGTCGAGCG
>CAUJKL010000444.1 GCA_963204995.1 Planctomycetota bacterium
CCCATTTACGATCGTTGCCGCTGGAGCGAACACGTCCTGCCAAGGCTTCCAGTTCCTTGAGCCGGTCTATCTCCAATTCGAGCTCGGCGATCGTTTGTGCGGCTGTGGCCTGATCGAGAATATCTTCTTCCGCATCTTCGAATTCTACGCCCGGACGATCTTCGAAGTCTTCGATGTCGTCATCCGACCCAAGCATCGTCAGGCCGGACGGAAAGTCGATTCGCGCTGCCGCGCCACGTCTCAAGAGTTGTACTTCTTCGCGACGGCTCTCCAATCGCTCGCGGCGTCGGCGGAGCGATTGAAAGATCGCTTCAGGTGACGAAGCAAGTCGCCGTTGAAGGATTGTCAGGGCGAAGCCAACGGTTCCCTTGCGGCCTTCATTGTCGAGCGCCTTTGCGCGGTCAAACTCTTTGCGAACGTATTCGGTTACCTCAGCGTAAAGTGCAGCTTCGTCGTCGCTGAGTTTGTAGTTGACGGTATAGGCTTTGCGTTCCGGGAAAAGCCGAGTCTCGTCAAACTTAAGCAGGTCTTCCTTAACCATTCGACGCATCATGTCGCTGGCGTCGCAAACGTGGCGATTCGGATTGTAATTGCCTTCAAAACGATCGCCATCAAGAAGTCGCATGAACAACTGAAAATCTTCTTCTCTCCCGTTATGGGGCGTCGCTGACATCAGCAAGAAGTGGCGTGTCAGTGACGACAGAAACCGGCCCAGCTTGTGCCGCTTTGTTTCTTTGACTTCGTTGCCGAACAGCGAAGCAGACATCTTGTGCGCTTCGTCAACGACGACCAAGTCCCAGTCCGTTACTTGGAGCTTGTCTTGAACTGATTCGTTACGGCTGAGCTTATCGAGGCGACAGATGATGAGGTCGTGTTCTAAGAGCCAGTTGCCGCTGTGGGCAGCCTCGAAGTTATCATTCGTCATGATCTCAAACGGCAGCTGGAACTTCTCACTGAGTTCGTCCTGCCACTGTTCGACGAGGTTTCCGGGGGCGACAATCATGCAACGTTTCAAATCGCCGCGAACGATCAACTCTTTGATCAGCAGACCGGCCATGATCGTCTTGCCGGCACCTGGATCGTCAGCCAAGAGAAACCGCAACGGCTGCCGAGTGAGCATTTCCTCATACACCGCAGTTATCTGGTGCGGCAGCGGTTCTACGAGCGAGGTGTGAACCGCCAACACTGGATCGAATAAATAGGCAAGCTGAATCCGCTGGGCTTCGGAGACGAGTCGAAAGAGATTTCCGTCCCCGGTGAAACTCCACGGGCGACCGGATTCAACGAGTTCAAGCGTAGGTTCTCGATCGCGGTAGAGGATCTCTTGGTCGGTGGATCCGTCCGGAGATTCGTAGACAATCTTGAGCGCCTCCGAACCAAACGGCTTTGCGTCAATTATCTTGACCGCGACATTCGCCAAGATTCCCCTGACGGTTGCCCCCTTCGTAATTTCATCCAGTCGTGCCATCGCTACTTTGCCTTGCGTCGTGGCTGCCTCACCGGCTTGGGGTTTTCAATCTGCTCCAGCAGCCTTTCGACTTCATTGCGTCGAAAGAGCCGATAGTTATTCACTGGGTGGCGGTACTCTTGTAGTTTCCCAGCGGCAGCCCACGCACGGACTGTGTTGTCGGAAACTCCTAATACTTCAGCCGTCTCTTTGACTAGCAAGAACTCTTGGGTCATCATTTTCCGAAGCACACCTATGCCGTGACACTTAGCCCCGAGCGATCCCAAACCTTACCAGAGGTAATAAGGGGTTGCAATCAGCCGCTTCACGGCTCGAACGGCAGTCCAAGCTGAACGAAGCGAGGTGGAAGGCTAAGGAACAGTTTGGCGATGAGACTTTGAATGCAATGATTCGCGAGGGCCGCATCGACAAGGATCTTCGCATACTTGGCAGTGCGTTCGGCACGGTCGCCGAAGTCAGCGTCGGACTCGCCTTCAAGCCGCAGAGAACTTGCCATGCACACAAAGTATGCCGAGCAAGGGAGCGACGGCGCAAGGAATTGTGTCGCTTTTCTCGCGCAGTGGAACAATCGCTGGCCGCGTACGCCGCCGATGACTCCGTGACGATTCGTGCGGTAACTGGAAGCCGCCGCCAGTTGTTACTTCAAGACATTGAAGGTTGGGACGCGATCGCCTCGGACACGAGGTCAGCCAGCTCGGTGAAATCGAATGTGTTGTGGCACAGGAAGGCATACGCCGCGGCCTCCGCGGCCTCCTGTTCATGCTCTTTCAACGACGAAAACACAATCACCGGTACTCGCACTCCCTGCCGACTTAGCTCACGGATCAGCGAGATGCCGGACGGAGACAAATCGCGATCAAACCAGACTCCCGTCACAATACAGTCCGCATGCTCGTCAACGCTTTCCAGAAACGATGCTGGATGATCAAACTCTCGAACGTCGTGGCCGCGATCTCTCAATGCCTTTGCGATGAAACGTCGAGCTAGATCATGCTTCTTAATGGCAGTCACGCGTTTCATCGATCAACCTCCACCTGGTGTTCCCGCTGATGGTCAGCGGCACGTGCGAGTCGGTTAAACCATTGCGGTCGTTTCATGAGGTCCATTGTCAATAGAGTTCGTCCTCGCCGCAACCCGGACACTGTCGCTGGCGTAACTGCCGGCGATACTCGAGTTCGTACTTCGCTTGTTGCTGCTCTTCAAGCGATTGCAGCGGCGGCAACTTGGCCTCGGCACGAGCCTGTTGACACTGCTCATCACCGGCCTGCAACCTCCCCGCCGATCTCCTCGATCCAAGCACGGAACTCTTCCGCCTTCTTGTCCGAGCGGAAGAAAGGACCGGCACTCATCACCGCCACGAGACGGCCCCCGGAAGCGAGTTGCTTGTAAGCATGTTGGACGTGGGCAATATCTTGCAGTCCTTCAAAGGGTGGATTCATCACGATGACATCATGCTCACCGGAATAGTCGACGAGAAAGTCCATCCAGTTGACGTCATGCCCCTTGGCTTCGAGAACATCGAAGAGCGTTTTGTTGAGTTCGATCGCGGTCACGGAAACACTGGGATGTTGCTCGCGAATCATATCCAAGATGTCTCCCTTGCCAGCGGAAGGCTCCAGCACACGATCGCCTTCCCTGATCTCTGCAAGCTCCTGCATGCGTGAGATGACCGGTCGTGGAGTCGGGAAGAATCCGGGAAGCTTCTTGCCGATCAGTTGCTGCTCGGCTTTCAGCACGGGATCGTCCTCCTGCTTCTTCCGCAGGTGCGGGACGAGTTCACGCAACGCACATCGCAGTTCTTGCGGCGTGTGGATGTTGGCGGCGAGCAACCGCTTGTAGCCTTCCAGACCGCTATCGATCCAGCGGGTTTCCAAGGCGGCACCGCGACAGAGGGCGAGATACTCGTTCAGGAACTCGATATCGCGGCCATCGATGAAGTCGACGTAATGCCGTTCGCGATCGGTAATGTTGTGCGAGTGAGTCCATGCCTTCACGGCCCTGGGACTCACGAGCACTGACAGCACCGGCGGCTGGTGAGTCGGCGGACGGAGCCGCCGACGACGGATCATTCTCCTCAAAAGAAAATACTGGCTCGCCCCGCTCGAACTCGCGACACACGATCTCGCCTGCGTCCCGCATCTCCTTCAACACGCGATTGACGGGATTCAACTGTGGGTCTTGGTTTGCATGTTCGATCTGATGGCCGAGTGCGGTCTGCAACTCGCGCAAGCCGACCTCGCCGTTTGCTATTCCCAAGTATTTCAAGATGCCCGGACGCAGTGACTGGGCGATCTCATGTACGGTCTCGGCCGCTGTCGCCGACTCCGCCATCGACGTGGCGACACGGGACTCGTCCCGATCACCATCATTGCCGAAGCCAAGCATTATTTGGCGACGCATAGGAGGCGGAGTTTGGCACTAACTCGTCGGGAGCGCAAGCGATCCAGCACGTTTTTCGCGTATGGGCCTCGTTCGACCGTTGTACTCTTGCTCCGGGTCTTTCTCACGCACGGCTGTGAGCCGCGTCACGAGTGGACGCCCGCAGGGATCACTGTGACGCGGGCGATCCGCCGTGCCAGACGTGCCTTCACCCGAGCGGTCGATAACGCTTCCCTCGCAACATGGAACGGGAATCGTTTGACTCGCGACGACAACTCTGTATCCTTTCGGCTCCTATGCCGGAAGAACTCGCCCTTCAAATCAACGAGCTGCGGCAAAGTATCGATGAGCACCGGGACGAATTGAAAGCCGTTTGCGATGCCATCGACGAGTTGCGCGACGCGATCGAATATCTGGCTCTGAATCTGCCTGCGTCTCACGAACGGTGAAGAAGGTTTGTCGCGTTCTGACTTGCGTGTGGCCGGCGAGCCCGGTCACCAAGGACGATACGGCCAATCGGCAAACAGCGTGATTTGCTTTGACAGCCATCGCACCTGTGATAAGGTGGCTTCCTTTCTATCCACTCCCCCATTTTCAATCATGTCCGCAGCAACAGCAGCAGCGGACTCTGAAACCGCGAGCGGCACGAAGAACAGCCCGGTGTTCAGCTACCGATCCGGCAACGTCCGCGGATCAGTGTTCGCCGACGAGTTGTCCCGCAAGGATGGCAATGGGTCGTTCTCGAAGTACCGAGCCTCGATCCAAAAGTTCTACAAGAAGAAGGACAGCGACGACTGGGCATACACGTCCAACTTCGACGAGGACGAGTTGTTCGACGTCCACCTCGTTGCGGAAGAACTGTACAAGTTCATCAAGGCCGACCGAGCAACCGGCTCAATTGGGCGATTATTGGTGCGTCTCACGCGAGACACGCTTCCGGGACGATCAGTCGATGGCGGACAGTCGGTGTGCTCCATTTCGAATGCCGCGAAGTCCGCAACTTTGCTGAAACTATCGCGCCGCCCAACGCCACGATTGAGTACGTGAAACCATTCCACCAGAAACAAAGCTCGTTAGTTGAGGCATCCAACGTTTCTGCCTATTCCTCCTGGGCTCGACAAATCTAGTGGCGTTCACCATTTCCGCCTCTGGGAACCAACGAACCGAGAAATCGCGTTCCTGGAACATTCCTGGCACCGTTTGTTCGACGTTTCGGTTTGCGGCTTTATCGACTAAAATGACTTGTGGTCAACCTGATTTAGGAAGCATGATGAGGTCAACATGACAACGAACACGGAAATTCAAGGAACGATCGTAGCTGGTCGAATCGAACTGGATCAACCGGTCGAGCTTCCTGACAGTTCACGAGTTGCTGTCACGCTTCGTCCTCTCGTGCAACCGGCAACCACCGGCCGCCGAGAAGCTTGGCAGCGGCTGAAGCGGCGGCTGAGCGAGCGGCCGATTCACGCTGGCGGCGAGAAGTTCGTGCGGAGCGATCTTTATGAACGCGATTGACACCAACGTGCTGGTCTATTCCTTCGACACAGATGATCCGGTTCGCCAGCGGCAAGCCGTCGAGTTGATCGACCGACTCAGCGAGAATCCAGACGATACGGTTTTGCCGTGGCAGGTGATCGTGGAATGTCTCGCCTGTCTGCGGCGGTGGGTGGACCGTGGACGGCTGCCAGCGAGCGATGTTGATCAACACATGGCCGACGTTTCGATTTTGTTTCCAGTCGCGATGCCGTCCATGAACATGATTCCGATATCACTCGGATTAACGTCCCGGCACAGCTTGTCACACTGGGACAGTCTGCTGATCGCGGCCTGCATCGAAGCCAACGTCGAGACGCTGTACTCCGAAGACCTTGGCGATGGCGAGCAATATGACTCAGTGACGATTGTGAATCCATTTGCCTGACGAAGGCGCGAGTTGAAAGAAGATGTGAAAGAGTTACTTGACGCGTTCGGTAAATTCCAAGCAGGCCGATAAAGGTCAGTTGGAGCGTTGCTTTCGCTTTCGCTCGCTGGAATCAACGGCTCCTGGAACGCTCCTGGAACCTTTTGTGACCCTCTGTGGCGTAAGCTTCCAGCTTGCGATCCAATAAGTGCTTTCCGATTCAGGACGACTACCACTTCTTCGTCGCTTGCCGATACGTGGAACGCAACGCCCTGCACGCGAACCTGGTCGATCGAGCCAGAAATTGGCGTTGGGGTTCGTTGTGGCGATGGCAGCAACAGCCCGAACCTGATCCGAAGCTTCTGTCGCCGTGTCCTGGAAGCCTGAAACGCACGCGACGGACATCAAGGAACGACCTTCGTCTCATTTCCTTGCTTGGTTGCGGATTCAATTCGGCGTACAATGCACGAACGCAACGGATTGAAGTAATGTGTACCGATGCTGAGTGAAAGTCGCACGATGAAAACGACCGAAGTTATTTCCGTTGACGGGCGGCAGGCCGTCAGATTGCCGGACGAGTTTCGTTTCGCCGAGGACACGGTTTCCGTTCGCAGAGAGGGTGACGCCGTCATTCTAGAGCCCGTCAAATCGAACACTTGGCCCGCCGGTTTTTTTGAAACCATCCGCATCGAC
>CAUJKL010000445.1 GCA_963204995.1 Planctomycetota bacterium
GACGAGGTGTCGGCAGAGCGAGAGCCCGTCCTCGCCGGGCATGCGCACGTCGGTGAGCACCACGTCGACCTCGCCGCCCGCGACCAATGCCCGCGCGCGCGCGGCGTCGGGGGCGGTGCTCACGCGATGTCCGAGCCGCTCGAGCGCCGTCGTGAGCATCGCGCGCAGATCGTCGTCGTCGTCGACGATCAACACGATCGCGAGGTCGGTGGGCTCGTTCGTCACGACGTCTCCTTCGGCGGCTCGAGGTCGGTCGCGCTCACCTCGGATCCCGTCGACACCGGCAAACGCACCACGAAGCTCGAGCCTTCGCCCGGCGCGCTCGTCGCGCTCAGCGATCCACCCGCGTCCTGCACGATGCCGTACGCCACGCTCAGTCCGAGCCCCGTCCCTTCGCCCACATCCTTGGTAGTAAAAAAAGGTTCGAAGATGTGCTCGAGGTCCACCGGTGGAATGCCGATCCCTTGATCGCGAAACGAGACTGCAACGCAAGTTATCTCGCGAGCCTGTTCGCTTCCCGGCGGCTTCATCTGGCATTCTTTCAAGTTCGCTTTGACAGTTCCGCCATTGGCCATCGATTGCGTTGCGTTGACCAAGAGATTCGTGAACACTTGTTGTATCTGGCTGCGATCCGCCGAAATCGTCAATCCGGCCGAAGAATTTGTTTCGACGTGGAACTTTCGTTTCTCTGCTAATGGCTCGATTAGCGAAACGGTTTCGAGAAGCAATTGACCGACATCAACCGCCGTGCGCTGCGACTTGCCAGGACGTGCAAAGTCGAGAAGCTGCCGGATGATGGCTGTAATTCGATCCGCTTCCGATTTAATCGTGTTCGCGCTGTTGGTGATTTCGTCGGCTGCCAGCTTTCCCGACACGATCAAACCGGCGCGTCCCGACACGACATTCAACGGAGTCCCCAATTCATGTGCGATGCCAGCCGCGAGTCGCCCTACGGTTTTCAAGCGATCGGCATGGCGAAGTTGCTCCAAGGTGGCGAGCCGTTCGGTAGTTTCGTTATGTATTTGCCGTTGTTGCTCGGCGAGTCGCGCCGCCATTCCGTTTAACGCTCGCGCGAGTTGACTTAGTTCATCGTTCCCCGCAATTGGCAGGGGCGAGCTGAAATCGCCTTGGCCAATGCGTTCGGTCTTTTCAATCAACCGATCGAGAGGCCGGGCGACCCAACGAATTCCCGCGACGTAAACGGTCGCGAACGACACGGCGGCGATCGCGCCTAGCGAGACGAGGGCCATGATCATCGTTTCTCGTGCCGCATCGTCGAGTGCTTCCAGTGACCCGGTGACTTCTAATCCGCCGAGCGGTGCGCCGTCGAGATCGACAGGATAGTAGGTTTGCAGTTGACGATTGCCGTGCTCGTCGATAACCATTTTCGAGACGGCGTTATTGCCGCTCTCGAGGATTTTCTCCACGACAGTCGTGTGCGTAGTTCCACTACCCGATTGAACTCGCTCGAACCAGACCCAGCGCACTCGATGTCTGGCATCGCGTGACAACAACGACTCGGTCGCTTCCAGCACACCATCGGGGCCACGCCGTCGCCAGGCTTCGGCCAATTGGGCATCGATAGTTGCTGCGGTGTCTTTGGCCAATTGCTGCTGGCGTCTCTCGAAGCGCTCGAATCCACGGCGCACGCTGAAGTAACTGCCCACCGCCGTCAGAAGCATGACGACTGCGAGCACGACGAACATCAATTTGGCCGCAAGCTTCATCGAAGATTTCTTTCCGACTGTGGGGCATTCTGCCGCGCTAGGGCAATTTGTCTCATTCAGTTCCTCGCTGACCGCTTCGTCTCCATTTGCGGATTTCGCGAGTCAATCCACGTTTACATTATATCGCAAGGCAGTCATGCGAATTGTGCGCCGCCGAACGTGCTTGCGGCGCGGTGACTATTGAGGCTGGCACGCAACGTGCAATTGTCACGCTATCAGAATCAGACCGAAGAAGCCTGATTACAAGGACACCAACACTTTCGAAAGGAATAAGACCATGAAACGAAGCTTTAACAAAGGGACCGTCGCCGCCAGTGCGATGGTGGCGGTGATGTTGGCGGTCGGAGCGGCCGCCGCGAATTATGCACACAGCAAACAAGCGAATACAGTTCCCGTGACCTATACCGTGGTCGCGGCCCCAAGTGTCACACCGGCGGAAGCGGCCCGCGCCGTCTCGTCGGCAAAAGACCTGTCGACAGCGTTCCGAGTGGCGTCGGAAATGGTGTTGCCTTCGGTGGTGACGATCGAGAACGTGCCGAAAGCTGTCGTCAAAAATGACAAACAGGCGGCACCGCAACAAGCCAATCCGTTCGAAGGAACTCCCTTCGAGGATTTCTTCAAGGACCGCGGCCTTCAGTTTGAAACGCCGCACATGCAGCCCCAACCTCGTGGCGGCGGTATGGGATCGGGCGTGGTGATCGATCCGTCCGGGATCATCCTCACCAATAATCACGTCGTCGCCGGCGACGGTGACGTAACCGTGCGATTGAACGACGGTCGTGACTTCAAAGCGACGAATGTTTGGACCGATCCGAAGACAGACATTGCGGTCGTCAAGATCGACGCCAAAGATCTGACGGCGGCGAAACTGGGGAACAGTGATATGGTGTCGGTCGGCGATTGGGTACTGGCCTTGGGACAACCGTTCGGGCTCGAAGATACCGTGACGGCAGGCATCATCAGCGCCAAGCATCGCGGTATTGGCATCACCTCGCGGGAAAGCTTCCTGCAAACTGATGCGGCGATCAACCCCGGTAACAGCGGTGGCCCGTTGGTGAATCTGGATGGCGAAGTGGTTGGCATCAACACCGCGATCTCTTCCCGCACTGGCGGAAACGAGGGGATTGGTTTTGCCGTGCCGATCAATCTGGCCAAGTGGGTTGGCGATCAGCTGGCTCACGGCGGTGCGGTACATCGAGCCTACCTGGGTGTCGGCATCCAACCGGTTACGGCGAACTTGGCCGAGCAGTTCAAGGTAAAGCCGCGTGAAGGCGTTGCCGTGACAGACGTCTTCCCGAATACGCCAGCCGCGAAAGCCGGTTTGCAATCGGGCGACGTGATCGTCGAGTACGCAGGTGTTGCGATTTCCAGCCCGAGTGAACTTCAGCTGATTGTCGAGCGGAGCGAACTGGGTCGACCTCATACCCTCGTAATCGTGCGTGACGGCAAGCGGATGGACTTGCAGTTCACACCCGAAGCGTTGCCGAGCGAGTTCGGTGCGGCCGCCGGTTCCAACGGAAGCAGTCCGTCGAAGCCGGAAAGCACGGAAGTCGACAAACTGGGAATGGAAGTCAGCTCGCTGGACGCAACCGTCGCCGAGCAACTTGGCATGCAGGGCATCGAAGGCGTTGTGATCACGAACGTTCAATCCGGCAGTCCTGCGGATCGCGCGGGATTGGCCAGCGGTATGGTCATCACGCAAGTCAATCGACACGCCGTGAAATCGCTGGACGAGTTCACCGCTGCGGTGAAGAAAGCCGAATCGAGCGATGGATTGTTGCTCCTGGTGCGAAGCCAAGAAGGTTCCCGCTTTGTGGTTGTAAAGTGACCGTGGTAAGGCCCTGCCCCGGCTGTTCGCGTCTCCACTCGCGGAATTAAGCGAGAGCGATCAGCCGGGCATCCCTTACGCAGCATCGCTCTCACTCCTCGAAGTTCTTTCGCCCGTGCGAGAGAACTCCCACCCGCAGATCGGCGACAGACTCCTCCTCTGTCGCCGGTCTTGCGTTTCTTGGTCGCCAGTCCACACTTTCAGGATTCATTGAGCGTAACTTCTCCGTTGCCAGCCAATCGCTGGTGGTCCATGGTTCGGCGACTCTACTGTGAGATTCGCGGCGATTTCCGCTCTGAGGTTGTGAAAGAATCGTAGGGTGCGTGAAATGCACCACAACCTGTCGCGGGTGGTGCGTTCCACGCACACTACATGTTGTGTCGCGAGCAGCCATCGATTTGGTATTTCACAGCCTCACTGCGGTCGAACACCTCCGGATGTACTAGTTGCACCGTGTTTTCGGGTTTTTCGGAGAGAATTGGACAGATTGTTGCCGATGGCTTAGGTAGCGAGGCTCTCTTTCAGAACTCCTCCGCTCACGTCCATAGGTTTCTCACCCCATTCTCGAATCGAGATGTTTATGCGTGCTTCGCTCACCATTTGGTTGACGGCATGCGCGATCCTGCTGGTATCTGTCGGGGTCACTGCGCAAGACGGGATCGCGTTTCAGCCGAGCCCAGACATTGATGCTGTCACTCAACGCTTGCAGTCGCTTGAACTTCAGATGCAGCAATTGCGAGAAGGCCAGTTTGCCTTCACGCGTGACGCAGAGTTTGAGCGTACGCCCGTCATACAAGAAGCGTCATTTAGTTCGGCGGAATTCTGCACCGCGTGCAACCTGCCGCATGCTTCCTGCATTTGCACGACGAAACCGGCGTCCGGATTTCCGACGGTCAAGGTGACTGGCTTCTTTCACCTGGATGCCGGACTTTACAATCAAGACGCCGTGAATCGAGCCACGTTAGGCGACATTGAAGATGGTGCGGGATTCCGTCGTGCGCGACTTGCAGCGACCGGGAATGTCACCGAGCGGACGTCCTACATCATGGAAATCGACGTGGCCCAGTCACAGGCTCGCATCGTCGACATGTGGATGCAATTCAAAGAGACACCTATCGGCAACATCCGCGTCGGACGTTTTCGACAACCATTCGCCATGAGCGAGCTAACTGGAATTCGCGAACTGCCGTTCATGGAACGTCCGACGTTGTTCGCGCTGAGCCCGTTTCGTCAGACTGGCATCATGTTGTTTGACACAGCACTGGACGAGCGGATGACCTGGGCCGCTTCCGGGTATCGCTATCTCAGCGACAACTTTGGCAATGTCTATGGCGATAACGGTGGCTATGGTCTGGCGACAAGACTTACCGCCTTGCCCATTGACTATGGCGACTCGGGTTTAGTGCATCTGGGATTTGACTACAGTTACAACGATCCCGGTCGTAATGAGGTTCAGTATGCCAGCACCAACGAGTTCTTCATGGGTCAGCAGCCTGCCCTCGGCCCGCTTGCGCTGAGCGTCGAGCCAATCGTGGGCGTGCCGCCGTTCGTCAATACGGGTGCGATGCCCACGAATCGCACCAACCTCTTCAATGTCGAAGGCGCGGCCTCTTGGGGCCGATTCCTGATCCAGTCCGATGCGCGTTGGGCTCAAGTCGAATTGATAAACGGAACGACCAACACTTTTCCCAGCGCATACGCACACATGCGTTACGTACTGACGGGTGAAACGATCCCGTACAACCGACAAACAGGTGTGTTCGGTCGTATCAAGCCAGAACACCCAGCCGACTTCTGGTGCGGTTACTGGGGAGCTTGGGAGTTAGCCGCGCGAACTTCTTATATTGACTTAAACGGGACTGGCCTGCCCGGTCCTGGCCGACGGTTGACCGACGTCACACTCGGCATCAACTGGTACGTGAGCGATCATGTGAAGTTCCAGTTCAACTGGATTCATTCCGATCTCAACGACCCAACGCTTGGTGGCAGCCAAGCCCAAACCTATGCCTTCCGCGGCCAAGTCGACTTCTAATGGAGGTTCTCTGTTATCGGTCGCGAAAGGTCGTCAAACTTCCGACGCCGTG
Source organism: Planctomycetota bacterium (assembly GCA_963204995.1). Taxonomy (GTDB): domain Bacteria; phylum Planctomycetota; class Planctomycetia; order Pirellulales; family Pirellulaceae. The sequence continues at coordinate 5,640 of CAUJKL010000445.1, forward strand.
CATCCGAATTCTCGCGAATTCAGCCACGAAATCGACGCTCCAGTAATCTTCGAACAGGTCTAACGCCAACTGCCGACTCGTCGACTTGGCAACAAGCTGGTCGGCATGTCCGCGATCGCTACGTGATAAAATGTGGCAATCGTCCGAATTGTCCGAGGCATTGCGAATGTCTGATTAGTCGAAAGTTATTCTGGGGTCACTCAAAACATCTCGTGCATCCGAACACGCGCGTAACACTGGATGCACCTTTTGCCACACCACCCCCCACTTTTTAACAGCCCAGGATCTGGTTGTATGTCTCTTGGAAGGGTCACTTATCAAACGCAGCCAGCGCCTCGGCCTGCGTCTTGTAGACGTCGAAAACCGTGTTTTCCAGGTTCAGCGCCAAGAACGCATCATGCACATGCTTCGTCAAGCCGCACAGCTTAAACACGCCGCCGCCACTGACAATTCGTTTCTTAGTTGTCAGCAAACTGTTAATGATGCCGGTCGTGCAGTACTGAACGGCACTGAAGTCAATCAATAGCTTGGACGGCTTGTCTTCTTCGACCAACGACATCAGCTCATCGTGTGCCGCATCTTGTAACACGAGATCGGAAAGCTCAGCATCGACGAGCCGAAGGACGGTAACATCCGCTTGATGCGCGACCTCGAACCGTTTGTATTCACTCATCTTCAGGCTCCGTTGCGGGATCGCTTGAATGCCTTGGAATTGTGGAGAAATCCACGCCTTCAGCCTAACGAGATGGCGGCCTGTTGAAAAGGCAGCGCCAGAAACGCCTGCCCGCGACGTGACTTCAGCGGAAGGTGACGAGCGAAGTGTAGGCCCGATCGAAAAACAAAGAGAGGTGGCTGGCTCTTCCCAGGACCAACCACCTCTCAAGCCTCAGGCATCGGCTCCCGCTTCGTAGATTATGTAACCAGAGACTCGCAAGTTTTGCAGTAACTTTGCTTCAATCTGGTGCAACTCGTGGCTCGTTGGGTTTCGCGGGACTATCGGTTTTGTCGAACGTCGGAGAATTCCATAACGCGATAGCGCCGCCGTTATCTTGGTCGCGTGTGAGCGTTGGAAAGTTTTTAATCGACACAGGCTTCGACGCGCCTTTCGGCAGACCTATAACGCATTGCGTATGCCAAGGGCGCCATTTTCTTCTGGTAATTCCGTAAGTGCTGTTGCAATAATGTGTTGCAGAAAGTGTTATCGCAGCAGATAATTGGCTGAGCACCGCGATGCGCCTTATACCAGAACGCATCGCCTGTACAAAGCGCCTCATATCAATACGATTGGAACGTGTTTGGTGAGGCTGTCCTCTCCATTCGATTGAATCGCCAAAACGGTATTCACCATGTCGTACTCGCTCGTCGTGCTCAACGGAACGAACTCTGGCACGACGCTCCGTCTTGACGGGGGCTCAGGAGTCGCCACGATCGGTCGACACATCTCGAACGACCTTCAGTTGGATGACGACAAAGCCAGCCGGATGCATTCGCGAATTTCGTTGCGCGGTGATCGCTGGCATATCGAAGATTGCGACAGCTTGAATGGCACACACGTCAATTCGCAACCGATCGAGCAAAGTCTGCTTGAACCCGGCGATCTGATTCGTATCGGTGATCGCTTGATCTTGTTCGTGGACAACGCCAGTGGCGAAGGAGTTGCCGACGTCCAGACGTCGGTCTTTCGCGCGACGACGATGATGGGTCGGCACAAGGATCTTCAAAGTGGTGGCGGACTCGTCGAGCAAAGTGTCAGCGAATCGATGTCGCGAATTGTGCGTGATTCTGCCGTGCTATGCCGCTTGGCGAACTTGTTGCACCAGCATTCCGATGTCGATGTCTTGATTCGCTCGGCGATTGATGCCCTGGTCGACGGCATCGACGCCGACTCCGTCTCGTTCTGGCTGGTCGCCGCAGATGGTCGCTTACGTTGTGCGGGGCGCTGGGGCGATGCGGAAGAGAAGCATCTCTTAGCGAGTCTGGCCGTCGAGAAGGGCAAAGCCATTCTGATCGATCACGCTGGCAACTCAGCCAACGATTCCGCAATCGATTCACCGGCTCCAGTCGGCCTAGCGCTAGGTGTGCCGATTCCTGGACCACAGAGTTGTCGTGGTGCCATCGAATGTCATCGGACTGCGAAACGCGGACCCTTCTCGCGCAGCGACCTCGACTTTTCCGTCGTTGTCGCCCATCAAGCCGGCTTGGCGTTGGAGAATCTCGAGCACCGCGAACGCTTGGAATTAGCCAACGCCGAGTTGCGCCGCCGTTTGTCGAGTCAGAACCGGTTGCTCGGATCGAGCTCCGCGATGAAGCACGTTGTCGAGCAGATTGGCCGCGTGGGTCCGGCCAGTTCCACCGTGCTGATTCTGGGCGAAAGCGGTACGGGCAAGGAGTTGGTGGCTCGCTCGATCCACGACATGAGCCGCTACAGCGCTGGTCCGTATATCACGGTCAATTGTGCCGCGTTCAGTGAATCGTTGTTGGAGAGTGAGTTATTTGGTCACGAGGTCGGTGCCTTTACGGGTGCGGATCGTCGCCATATTGGACAGTTCGAGCGATCACATCGCGGCACGATCTTTCTGGATGAAGTGGGCGAAATGAGTCTGCCTTGCCAGGCCAAGTTGCTGCGAGTGCTCGAAGGCCACTCGTTTCAGCGACTCGGCGGTAACGAAGACATCAATGTCGATGTGCGGATGATTGCCGCCACCCATCGCAATTTGCCCGAGATGATCGAGCAGAAACGGTTTCGCGAAGATCTGTACTACCGATTGCGGGTCATCGATATCAAGATGCCGCCACTACGCGATCGCGACGAGGATGTTATTGAACTAGCCGCAATGTTTGTCGAAACGTTTCGCAGCCAGATGGGACGCGGTCCGCTGCGACTTTCGAAAGCCGCGATCGGTGCGCTCCGTAACTATCGCTGGCCGGGAAACGTCCGCGAGCTAAAGAACGCCGTCGAGCGTGCCGTCGTGCTGGGCCAAGGCGAAGAGATGGAAGTTGCCGATCTTGGCTTGCCCAGCATTGCTACTTCGCACGCGGCCGCTCCCGAGATGATGACGCTCAAAGAAGCCGAAGAGCGCCACATCAAGTACGTCCTCGATCGTTGTGACGGCAACAAGACACAAGCTTGCAAAGTTCTCGGCATCGGCCGCGCGACGTTATACAGCAAACTCGGAACCGAATAGCAACATCTTCTGGCCTGCACTCCTAACTCTGACAGGGACAGCATTGTCGAAGCGAAAGATACTCTTCGTGCTTGGTTCGCTCGGGGCGGGCGGTGCCGAACGTCAGGTATTGCGAATCTTGACGCATCTCGATCGCGAGCGGTTCGCTCCAGCGCTGTATGTGGTGAACCGCGAAGGCGAGTTGTTGGACCAAGTTCCAACTGATGTGCCGGTCTTTGCCTATTGGGACAATCGGGCTTACCCGCGCATCAACTTCCCAGGACGCATCCTGCTTTCCCAGGGACGTGATCTTGCGCGGGTGATCGAACGCGAGCAGATCGATTTGGTCTACGATCGCGCTTCACAAATGACGTTAACGGCGTCGCTGGCCATGAAGCGGACGTCCGTGCCTCGCGTTTCGGTGGCGGTCGGCGAGCCAAGTCGCGACTTTGAACTGCTGCACTCCCGCTTCGCGTTCGTAAAACGTCATCTGTTGCGTCGCGCCTATCGGTCGGCCGATCGAGTCGTCGGTGTTTCCGAGGGAGTGCGTCAGGGCTTAATTGATTTTTTCGACTTGCCTCCCGCGCAAGTCGTCACTTGCCCCAATCTGTTCGACATCGAGCAAATCGATAACGCAGCGAAGGCGGTGTTCAGTCAGTACGCCTCGGATCGCTTCGAAATTGTTTCCGTTGGACGTTTGAGTTCAGAGAAAGGTCACATTCATTTGCTGCGGGCGATCGAACGACTCGTCAATACGGACCAGCTCACGCAAGTTCGCTTGTGGCTCGTCGGAAACGGTCCGCTGGAACAAGAGCTTCGCGAGTTCGTCGACCAGCATGGACTTGCAGGCTACGTGCAGTTCGCCGGCTATCAATCGAATCCGCTCCCCTACGTCAAACAGGCTCAACTGTTCTGCCTGCCGTCTCTGTACGAGGGCCTGCCGAACGCGTTGATCGAGGCGATGATTTGCGGAACCCCGGTGATCTCGTCGGATTGCCCAAGCGGTCCGCGCGAGATCCTGGGCGGCGAGAGTAGTTTTGGTTGCTTGGTTCCGGTCGCCGACGCAGATGCCTTGGCGGATGCGATGAAGAACGCGATCACCGATTACTCACGTGTGAAAGCCAAGACGCCGGCAGCTCGCCAGCATATCATCGACAACTATTCGTTAGAGCAAGGCCTAAGCCAGCTCGAAGCCCTTTTCATCGCACTGTTAGAGCGTCGCGCTTAGAGCCCTATCCACGGTGTCGGCGAATTTGGACTGCGGCGACTTGTCGCCGCTTTCCAATTTTGAAGAGCAGCTACTTTCCGAGTTCTGGCAACTATTCACGTCAAAAGCGGCTTCGCCGCAAAGGAAAGCTGTGACAAGTCACAGCAGTCCACATGTCTACGCAAATCGTAGAACTATCGAAATCGCTTCTCTCGCATGCGGAAAAACTTCCGCAAACTCAACAAGTAATCGCCCTGTGTTCCAATCGGCAGTTGATCGACACCCATGCGAGTCAACTGCTGCGACAGAGTTTCGTTCCGTCGATTGTTGTACGAAGCAAACATCTCGCGAACTCGCGGATGACGCGTATCGACTTCCACCACTTCACCAGTCTCTGCGTCGCGCAGCGTGACAAAGCCGACGTCTGGCAACGCCTGTTCGCGCTGGTCGGAAACCGTGATCGCGGTCAGGTCGTGCCGACGGTTCGAGATTGCCAACGTTTTGCGAGGCAACTCGCTGAGAAAGTCGCTGATCAAGAAGACCACGGCGCGACGCTTCTGCACGCGGTTCAGAAACTCCAGTGCCTTCTCGATGTTCGTTTCTCGTGACACCGGATGAACGTCGACCAATTGGCGGATCATCCGCAACACGTGACCTTTGCCCTTGCGCGGCGGAATGAACTCGAGCACGTCGTCACAAAATGTGATCAAGCCGACTTTGTCATTGTTCTTCAGGGCGGAAAACATCAGCATCGCGGCGATCTCAATCACTAGGTCGAGCTTCGAGTGGTCGGTCGAGCCAAAGATGCCGGACGACGAAATGTCGACGACGAACAAGACCGTCAACTCGCGCTCTTCGCAATATCGCTTGATGAAACAGTCGCCCGTGCGGGCCGTCACGTTCCAGTCGATGGTGCGAATATCATCGCCCGGTTGGTATTGGCGGACTTCGTCAAACTCCATCCCGCGTCCGCGAAACACACTTTTATACTGTCCGGCAAACATATCGTTGACCGTGCGATTCGCCACGATCTGAATCTGCTGAACCTTCTTCAGGATTTCGGCAATGTTAGCGGCGGGCATGAAATCGACTCATCGCGGGAATAGCGATACTTAAGGAACGGGAACGGTGCTCAGAATCTTCGAGATCACCTGCTCGCTGCTAACTTGCTCGGCTTCCGCCTCGTAAGTCAAGATGACGCGATGTCGCAAGACGTCGTGCGCCACATCCTTGACGTCTTGCGGAGTCACGTAACCGCGACCGTTGAGGAAGGCATTGGCACGCGCGGCGAGTCCGAGAAAAATCGAAGCTCGCGGCGAGCCGCCATAGTCGATCAACGGGCCCAGATCCTGCATCCCGAACTTGGCGGGCGAGCGAGTTGATTGCACCAGATTGATGATATAACCCCGCACTTGTTCGTCGACGTAGATGCGTTGCACGACTTGTTGCATCCGAGAGATGTCCGCAGGGGACATCACCGGCTTGATTTTGTTCGACGTCCCTTCGAGCGCCATGTCGAGAACCTTACGCTCCTCTTCGAGTTTGGGATAGTCGATCTTCACCTTGAGCATGAACCGGTCGACTTGTGCCTCGGGAAGCGGGTAGGTTCCTTCTTGCTCGATTGGGTTTTGTGTGGCCATCACCAGGAACAAACCTTCGAGCGGGAAGGTCTCGTCGCCGATGGTGACTTGCTTCTCTTGCATCGCTTCCAACAAGGCCGACTGGACTTTGGACGGAGCCCGATTGATTTCGTCGGCCAGGATGAAGTTCGCGAAGATCGGGCCCTTCCGAGTCTGAAAACCGCCTTGTCCGGGCATGTAGATCATCGTGCCGATGAGATCCGCCGGCAGCAGGTCGGGTGTGAACTGGATCCGCTGGAAGCTCGTCGAGAGCGCATCGGCCAAGGCTTTGATCGCGGTCGTCTTGGCAAGTCCCGGTACACCTTCGAGCAATACGTGACCATGTGTCAACATGCCGATTAGCAATCGCGAGAGCATGTGCTCCTGGCCGATGATGACTTTGTGCAGCTCCGAATTGAGCTGATGCAACAATTCCGCCTGTTGAGCCACTTGGTCTTTGATTTGTTGGACGTCAGCTTGCACGAACTAACCTTTCGTGAATGTAACATTGCGGGGTCGGGAGTCGTTTTCGGGTAACGGAGTTTGGCTATTACCAAGCCGTCTGGCCGAAAAAGGCTTCCGACCCCTTCATCGCTCGACTGCTTTCATCGCCTCCAAAGCACAAGGAGATCGTTATGAACTTAGCAGACAGTTCGGATCCAAAGAAGCCGTTCTCGGCTGCCGCTGTCGGAGAAACGCCCAGTGGAGAGCGTGATGCTTGGGAGGCGGCCTGTATCGCCTCGCCTTTCGTTCATTGACCGGACGTGCCACGAACTTCCTCCGCGAGTTGATGTACTTTCTCGACGATCAGCTTTTCAACCGTTGGGGCAAAGGGACCGGGTAACGTCGTGTAGCGCATCGCACCGCCCCCTTCGTAGCCACCCTCCCGTAGCACTCGCAGAGAAGGCACGTAACCAAAGACGTCGTTGCTATAGCCGGCGACCCACAGCGGCGCACCGCGAAGCTCCAGTTTGAATCGCAGCGAATAATCGACGACCACTTCACCGGCTAAGGCGATCATTAGCAAATCGTCACCAAAGTTCACGGCTTGCACGAGATACGGATACGTCTGTCGAATCTCGCCGGTTTCGTCTAACTGTCGCAGCAACGCTTCGGCATGGCGTTGCTCGTAGATGTTGCTCGACTTCGTCTGCAATTCCAACGCCGCTCGGCCCGGTGGATCGGCGAACTCCAAGGTGACTTCGCCGATCGCGACTCGGAGCGTTCCTTCGATCGGTTTCGTGGGACCGATCAATGCCGCTTCCACCCCGTTGGCCAAAGCCCGCCCGTGTTGTTCCGCCAGTTCCAAGGTGCGGCGCGGTTGAGGATTCTGATCGCCGCCGCAACCCGTCACGAACAGGGCGGTGACGTTGGGATGAGCTTCTTCCAGATACTGCTGCGCGAAGCCCGCGTAGTCGCCGCAGAACTGCTGGAAGCCGAGCGTCGTATTGTGGCAGGCGTAGCCGAACACGATGGCTCGCAATTCGCCCTCGGGTGACTCGACGCGCAGCACGGGCACGTCGTGATCGACAGGTCCATCGGGATAGGGCGCGTTCTGCGGTTCGGTTTGCGTTGGCAATCGTCGGTTCATCGCAAAGCCCGCGCGGCCGTGCGTGTAGCCGAGCTTGGCGGGCGACATCTCGTCGATCGCTTGACCAACGATGGCTAAGAGTTTTTGCTTGAGTACTTCGACATAGGCTTGGCTTTGTCGAACGCGATCCGGTTCCAGACCGTAGACCGAGGCCTTGCTCACTCGCAGTTCGGGACCGCAGTGTGTGTGCGAAGCGTTGAGCATCAGACTCGCCGGTCCAAGCTTGTACTTCGTGCCGACTTCCGCCTCCAGCCAGTCTCGCAACTCGCGCGGGATGCCGATCAGATCGGTCGTCACAATCACTAGTCGTGTTCCAGCGGCATCCTCGACGGCCAGTGCCTTGGCGTACAGATCATGGATCTTTCCTTCCGAGGGTTTGTCGCGCGAAGCATAGCCCGCCATCCACATCGACTCTTCCGGCGTGATCGCAACGGAAGCGACGCCGGCTTTCCACAACGTGTCTTCGGCGTAGAGCGTCGTCGAGAAGAGCAGGCAAGTGAGCGAGACGAGAAGGCGGCGTGTCATAATTCGACTCCAAAGCATGTGTATGGCGAAGATAACACGGTACGAAGTTGAGCAGCTGGAGGCAAGAAGGTTCAAAAAAGAAGCCACGGCAACTCGGCACGTTTCGTTTTGTAAGTTTCATGAACTTGCTTCACTTCCTCTGCCAGTTGGTTCTGCTCGACCGTGGATGTGGCGAGTTGTTCCCGCTGGCGAATGTCGGCGAGTTGTTCGTCGCGTTCCTGCTGTAACGCGTCCGCGTAATTCTCTTCGCCGTCGGCCCAAAAGCCTAAATGTTCATTGGACATCATGGAGACCAGGAAGTTAGGGTGGGCAAACTTGTAGGACGGGTCTCCTGGCCCGTCCGTCGCATGACGGGCCAGGAGACCCGCCCTACGACGCCTGTGTACGCCCGGCACGGGCGTGATTTTATCAGGTGAAAGTCCCGTGTACGAGCCTGAGAGTCTCAAGGAGATCAATCTACTGGGAGCGTCGCGTTCCTGCTGTAACGCACGTGCTCGGCGCAGGTCTCCCCACGCGCAATCGACCTGCCTCCGACCAGGAGACTTTCGGTCAGCACGCCGTGCGGGGTCGGGAGACCCGCGCACAGCGCGTGCCTCCGCTTGCCTTGCAGAATCATCGGTCGACCACAGCCGACACAGCAGCGCGACTTTGTCCTCGCGACCGGCGCAGCGATTACACGACGATGAACACGGTGTTTCGGAAGTCCTCGACATTCTGCTACGAATTGTTTGCAATCACAGAGCTTACTCGGTGGGCAAGGGCGGCTTTTCGCCGAACTTGGCTTCGTAGAGCTTCACGAACTTCTCGGCTCGCGACGGATCGCACTGGAAGCATTGCGACTCGGCACGATTGTGCTCTTCACACCAGTCGCCCTTCTCTTTGAACTTGGCGGCGGCTCTGGTGCTGCACATGCTGCACTCTTCTTCGGGGATTCCGTGTTCCACGCACCACCAACCACTATGATCGTGGCCGTCGCCATCGGCGGGCTCTGCCTGGGATGCCTCAGAAACCGGTGTCGATCCACTGTCTTTGGACTGTTGACCGCAGCCAGTTGCCATAACTGCAAAAGCCAGCAAGACTCCACACATTGCACTTCGTTTGAACACGATAACATTCATCAATTCACTCCCTTTGAAAACACGAGTTGTGAACAGAAGACAACGGAGGAAACGGGGTCTCTGTTCCCTCTGTTGTCTCCTGTTCAAATCAATTATGGCAGGTTACACACCTGCCCCACGTTCATCCGTTTGTCGCTCCGACTTCCAACTCCTCGCCTTGGCTCTCGACGCTCGACTCTCGACCTTGGATCTTTCCAAAGACCATGTACAGTACGCGCAGCACGAGCAGCGACATGACCGTCGCGCTGATCACTCCGCCGATCACGACGGTTGCGAGCGGTCGTTGGACTTCCGCGCCCATGCCGGTATTGAGCGCCATCGGAACAAACCCCAAGGCCGCGACCGCAGTGGTCATGAGCACCGGCCGCAACCGCGTCATCGCGGCTTGTTCGACCGCTTGTTCGAGACCGACACCACGGGCTCGCAGTTGACGGATGTACGAGACGAGCAGCATGTCGTCCAGGACAGCGACACCGGAAAGCACGACGAAGCCGACGGCTGCGGAAATCGAGAATGGCATGTCACGAACCCACAAGGCGATAATCCCGCCGGTCCAGGCGAACGGCACACCCGTGAAGACCCGAATCGCGTCGATCACGTTGTTATACGTCATGTACAGCAAGCCAAAGATCAACCCGAGCGCGATGGGAACGACCACCATCAAACGCCGGCGGGCGCTGATAAGATTTTCAAACTGCCCGCCCCACTCTAAGTGATAACGACCAGCCGGCAGTTTCACTTCCTCCTCGATTCGTCGCTGTGCCTCGGCCACGAAGCTGCCCATGTCGCGTCCGCGAACGTTCGACGAGATGTTAATGCGGCGATAGCCCCACTCGCGCGTGATCGTCGACGGGCCTTCCACGGCCTTGATGTCGGCTAGTCGCGACAACGGAATTCGCTGGCCCGTCGCCGTGGTCAGCTGAATCGCACCGATCGTGTTGGCGTTGGTGCGGATGTGTTCGGGCAAGCGCACGACCAGGGGAAAACGCAGCTGACCTTCAAAGACTTCGCCCAGCTTATAACTGCCCAGCGACTCGACGAGATCGAGCACCTGGTCTGCGGATACGCCGTAGCGGGCGATTTCATCCTGCTTGACTTTGATTTGCAGGACGGGCTGGCCGGTAATCTGTTCGACCGCCACGTCGGCGTTGCCTGGGATGGAACGCAGCACTTTCTCGATCTCTTCGGCCTTTTCAACCAGCACATCAAAGTCGTCGCCAAATAGTTTCACCGCCACATCGCTGCGCACGCCGGAGATCATCTCGTTCAGTCGCATCTCAATCGGCTGGGTCATGGCGATCCGTTGGCCGGGCATCGCGCGCAATGTATGCTGAATCAATTCGGTGAGTTCACTTTGCGATTTGGCACGAGTCCACTGGCTGCGGGGACTTAAAGTGATGAACATGTCGCACAGTTCGATACCCATAGGATCGGTCGCGACTTCCGCGCTGCCGATACGGCTCCAGACATGTACGACTTCATCGGGAAACCCGTCGAGGACGGCACGCTCCATTTGCGTGTTGTAACGAACGGACTCCTCGATGTTTGTTCCCGCCAGTCGCACGACGTTGATCGCGATGGCTCCCTCGGACAGCTTCGGCACGAATTCCGAGCCCAGATTGGGAGCGATCAGGCCAAACGCGACCACCAGCAGGCAGAGCGCCAAGCCGATCACGGCCAGCTTGTGGTGCATGGTGAAATGCAGGACCGGCTGATAGAGCCGTTTGATCCAGCGAATCAGAAACGGTTCGCGTTCTTCCATTCGTTTGGGCAGGACGTAGCTGGCCAGCACTGGCATCAGCGTCAGGGACAAGATCATCGAACCCGCCAGTGCGAAGATCACGGTTAATGCCATCGGCCGAAACAGTTTTCCCTCGACGCCTTCCAGTGTCAGGATCGGCAGGTACACGATCATAATGATCAGTTCGCCAAACATCGTGGGCTTGCGGACTTCGACGGCCGCCTCGCGAATGATGGAGAGTCGAGAACGGGAAGTTGAACAGGAGGGAATGGAGAGAACAGAGTTGATGGATGGTTCTTCCTCTGTTCTCTCCATTCCCTCCTGTTCAATTCCTCTTTCCGCTAATTTTCGCACGCAGTTTTCGATCATTACCACGGAACTGTCGACGACGAGGCCAAAGTCGATCGCACCCAAACTGAGCAGGCTGGCGGCGATGCCGAATTGCAACATCCCGGAAAAGGCAAACAGCATCGAGAGTGGAATGGCTAACGCAACGATCAGTCCGGCGCGCAGGTTGCCGAGGAAAATGAACAGGACCGTGACGACCAGCAGCCCGCCTTCGAACAGGTTCTTTTGAACTGTCTCGATGACGTGATCCACCAGTTCCGTGCGGTCGTACACGGGCACAACTTCCACACCGGGCGGTAGCGTCGCCTTGATCTCTTCCAGTTTCACTTTGAGCCTGTTCGTCACCTCGTGGCTATTCTCGCCCATCAGCATGAAGCCGAGTCCGTACACCACTTCGCCTTGCCCGTCGGCCGTCACCGCTCCGCGACGGATCTCGTAGCCAGTCTGGACGTTCGCCACGTCGCGTACGCGAATCGGCACACTGTCCTTGGCTTTGATGACAATGTTCTCGATCTGCTCGATGTTGACGGTACGCCCAATCCCGTGAACCAGAAGCATCTCCGTGTTCTGCGTAATGTTGCCGCCACCCACGTTGCGGTTATTCGCCTGGACGGCTTCAACTACTTCGCCAAACGTCAGACCGTGCTTGATGACGAGATCCGGGTCGATCCGGACTTGGAATTGCTTTTCGTATCCACCCCAACTGTTGACTTCGGCCGTGCCGCTGACCGTGCGCATTTGCGGTTTGATCACCCAGTCGTGAATCGTGCGCAGTTCCGTCAGCTTCTCGATTTGCCGTTCTCTCGGCAGCGAGGCGATATCGACATCCTTCAGCCGAACGACATAGTGGAACACTTCGCCCAGTCCCGTCGACACCGGCCCCATCTTGGGCCGCTCGATGCCCGTAGGTAACTCGACCGTCGTGAGACGCTCGTTGATTAACTGCCGCGCGAAGTAGATGTCCGTACCATCTTCGAAGACGACGACGACCTGCGACAGGCCGAATTTGGAAATCGATCGCAACTGTTCGAGACCCGGCAGTCCGCTGATCACCTGCTCGATCGGAAACGTGATCTGACGTTCGACTTCCTCCGGTGCGAGTGAAGGCGCGGTGGTGTTGATCTGCACCATCACGGGTGTCGTGTCAGGAAAGGCGTCAATATCAAGGAACAGTAACGACCATACGCCAGCAACGATAACGCCAGCAACGACAACGAGCACGACCGCTCGATTTCGCAGCGAAAAATCTATAATCCAGTTCAGCATGCAAAAAATCCATTCGTTTTTGAACAGGAGCAAACGGAGGGAACAGAGGGATTCAAACTCTGTTTCCTCTGTTCTCTCCTGTTCAATCCGTCGGCTCTCGACCGAGAGCTATTGTCCGCACAGTCATCCGGCACCGAGGTTGCCTTTAAGCAGTTCAGCTCGCAACACTCCACTTCCTTTCGTCACAACTACTTCACCGGGGAACAGCCCCGCGATCACTTCGGTCGTGTCGCCTAAAACAACGCCGGGCCTGACCGACCGCGTGTGAAACACTTTATAGGGGCTGGAGAAATAGTCCTTGTCGCGCACGAAGACGACGTGGCAGCAGCCTTCCCAATGGACCGCAGAACTGGGAACAACGATCGCATCTGTTTCTTCGCGCAGGACGATCTCCCCCAAGCCGAATGTCTCGTTGCGTAAATGTCCGTCGTCGTTCAGCAACTCGCCTCGCACTTTAACGGTTCGCGTTTCCGCGTCCACGTTGGAGCTGATCCAAGTCAGCGTTCCCGTGTGGGCATGATCGTCTCCGTCCGGGCGGAAAACGACTTTCTGGCCGATGGCAACGTGCCGAACTTCTTCCAGTGGCACACTCAATACGAGCCACATGCGACTCGTGTCGCCGACGGTAAACAGCATCTGATCGGTGCCGATGACTTCGCCGGCAACAACATCGCGAGCCATCACGCTGCCGTCACGAGGTGCGACCAAGGGGATCAGGTTCGCCGTGCTACGCCGGGAGTCGAGGGCAGCCACAACCGACTCCGGCAAGCCAAGAAAGTGAAGCCGGTCCGACAGCTCATCGTCAGAGAGTTGATACACATCTTCCAACGCGATCGGCAGTCCCAAGTTTTGCAAGCTTTGGACAGACTTGCGTACGGAAGCCTCCGCTTCCGAACGAGCCGCTTCCGTTTCGAGCAAGCGGCTTCCCGCCACGATGTCTCCCAAGTCGGCGAGCCGTTTGAGAGTTTTGTCGTGCAATTGAAGTTGAGCGACAGCTTGCAGCAACTCGGCCTTGGATCGCCCGACTTCCGCCGCATCGACGAGCGCCAACATGTCGCCGGCCTGCACTCGATCGCCAATATTCTTGTCCACTCGCCAAACCGTGCCGGCAGCACGCGATGCGAGGCGCGCGACGCGCGTGGGATCGTAGATAATCTCGCCGGTTGCCGATACCGATTCAATGACGGGGCCGCGATCCACCAGCCCGATGTCGATGCCTGCTTTGTCGACCGCAGCGGCCGACGAGAATTGAATCCGCCGCAGGTGCATTTTGCAAGCCGAATCGTTCTTCGTCCTTGGTCGCAAGGCGATGGCTCGTGCCGCGAGATCGAAATCCCGTTGCGTGATGGTTGGAACCTCGCTGAGTTGCACGACCTCCGGATGATGTAGCACGCATTCGTGAACGCCGTGCTCCGGGCACCAGCCAAACAATTGACCTTTGGGCATCAACTCGGCATTGCAGGAAATACACTCCGCTTCGGGAACGCTATGTTCCTCGCACCACGGTTCACTCTCCACTTCACGATGCGTAGTCAGCTCCGAAAACTTGGGTAGTTTCCAGTCGTAGAGATGTCCGAAATAGCCGAGGCCAGCGAGTGCGCCCATCACAAGCAACGTGGGAACTGTTCGAGTGACCCAGTCGACGAAGGACGGACGTTGCCGCAGGACATCGTGGCGGCCGACTCCGGCGTTGTTGATTTTCGTATTCATTGGCATGTCTTGACAAGCGTAACGATTGGGACAAAAGGACGCTGGTTGGCTTGGTGCGTAACCGACATCTGGTTTGAAACTGCGCAACCCAACAGAGAATGCACGTTCGATTTACGCGATCGATCGAACGAGAAGACTGCAAGCAGCGGCGACTAGAGCACCAGCGTGCATGTCAACCTGCACACATCCCAGCCAGTTGAGAACGGCGGGAACTGATGAGGCGGCTCGAAAGAAATGCTCACCAAAGAAGAGCCGACGGCGGACAAAGTTGCACCGTTGCCAAGCCGATAGAACCACTGCGGATTTGCTTGATCGAGATCCGTGGTCCGAAGTTGACTATCGAAAATCGCTCCGTGGCAGAGACAATTGGAATCCTCATCCTCCGGCGAAGTAGGCGTCTCGCCTCCGGGTGGCGCTGGTTCGTGCGAACAACAGCAACCGTCGATCGAACAGAACGAAGACTCCCAGCCCGCTTCATCGCCCAGACATGCATACGGGCAGATCAACACGACGGCGATCAGCACGTAGGAGATAGCGGGCTGTAGCATTTTGGTTTCCGGGAGGCTCATGCTTGTGACTTCGGCAATTGTCGCTTGATTACTGAAGATCGTCAAGTTGAATCAGTCATCCTCGCTTAATCCCAACTCGAACAACAGGTCGTCGTCCCCCATTGTCTCTTGGGCGTCGTTCGCGGGAACACTCACCTTGGGTGCTCCAGGGCCGTAATTCCTCCGCGCCTTGGCGAGACAATCGGAAATCATCTCGTCGCTAGTCCCTTTGTCGCGAAAGAAGCGGCGAATCGTGGCCTCGGACACGTCGTGTACGGTGACGACTTCGCGGGTTGTCGCGTTGACGAGAACGAACCGATCTTTGCCAGCCCGTTCCGACACCTTTTTGATCGCAACGTCCACCACAAACTCTCTCCCACGACAATTAGGAAACCCCTCGACCGTATCTCTATCGAGAGTAATCAATCGCAGGTGCGGTCACAAGTTTTCTTCGGATTTTGCCGAAATTAGCGGTCTGTCTTGGCGATTGTGATCCCGGCGATGGCCGACGTTTCACTTGGCGCTGAGCTACCTTTCATGTGACAGCCGATGGTCTCGGAGGGCCATCGTACAAAAAAGGCAACTTTCGAACGAACTTACCGCCATGACTTCCGGCGTTTTGGACCAATTTGTAAAACGATCGCGGCGACTATACTCGCTGCCAGCGGTCGCCATGCAGGTCGTCGAGCTGACCGATTCGACTGCGATTGACACTCATGCGCTGAGGGACTGTATCGAGAACGACCCCGCGCTGACGACGAAGATCTTGCGGGTCGTCAACAGTTCGCTATTCGGCTTGAGTCGCCAAGTCACGGACTTGAACCAAGCTTTGGCCCTGATGGGGACCAAGCCGTTGAAGTTGCTAGTGCTGGGATTCAGTTTGCCGAAAGAGTTGTTTACGGGGCTCGAAGCCGACGTTCTACAACGCTATTGGAGGCGGACGGTCATCAAAGCCGTCGCCGCCCGCGAGCTTGCGGAAACGCTGTGGCGGATACCGGGCGACGACGCCTTCATCGCAGGATTGTTGCAAGACCTCGGCATGTTGGTGCTGATTCAGGATCTTGGCGAAACGTACTTGGCGTTTCTCGATCGAGTCTACAACGACGAGAGCGAACTCCTGGCGATGGAGACCACAACCCTTGGGTTTAACCACGCAACGCTCAGTTCTCGTTTGCTCGAACATTGGAGTTTGCCCCAATCGATTGTTCGCGATGTCGGTCGACCGTTCGATTCGGAGACGCTGGTTAGACTTCCAGAACGTGAGCGGGTTGTTCCACAGATTCTGCATATGGCCGATCTGGTCGCCGAGTTCCTGACACGCGAGCGCGCCACCGTGCTGGACGAATTGATCCGCGTGGGAGGGCGTTATCAAGGCATCGCGATCGACCAACTGAAATCGCTGATCGCATCGCTGGAAATCAAAGTGCCACAGCTGGCAGAAGTCTTGTCACTGAGTCTCCCCAATGAAACCACCTATTCGATGATCCTCTTGCGAGCGCACTCGCAGTTATGCGACGCGGCTGAATCAACAAGTCTCGATCTGCTTCGCGGACAGCGTTCGGTAGCTGACACAGAGCCCTGTGAGCTCGGCGAGTTATTGCAACAGACGCAGATGCTGCGAGGAGAGATCGGGCAGTTCGCCGAATCACGCAATGACAGCCGCCTGCGAACCACGATGGTTCGTAACGATGCACCTGCCGCGACGATCAACGCCGCCGAACACGAGGGGCGTCACGGTATCGCGAAGACGCGGCAGCCAAGCCCGGCCCCAACGCTGCTCGGCAGCGTTGACGCGGCGGTGAGGACGTGTCGTCAAGCTCGACACGCTGTGAGTCTCGCGATCCTCGAACTTGATCATGCCGACAGTCTCGCGACGCAGGTCGGCACGACACCACTTCGTCGAACCATGAATCGGCTGCAATCCATCCTGCACGCGATCGCCGTTGATGACGGGCGATTGATGCAGGTTGATGAGTATCGATTCGCCGTGATTTTTGAGGGATGCGAAAGGCAGCCCGCCGTCGAATTGGCGAGACAGCTGGTTCGCTGCACGCGTGAGTGGAGTACAGAGCACGCGGCAACTCATGGCCATTCGCTGTCCCTGAGTGCGGGAGTCGCGACCTTGGCCATGCCGCCGAAAAACTTCCCTTGTCAGGAATTGATCAACGCCGCTGAACGTTGCTTGCACGGAGTCCAGCTATCCGGCGGCGACTCGGTGAAGAGCATCGATATCTATTGAATCGTAATCGTAGTCGTAGAGTGGGCTGTGCCCACCAACATACTGGTGGGCACGGCTCACCCTGTGTTCATCCGAGAATCGCTTTCAGTCGCTCGCGTGTTTCAGGCTTGCCAAACTCCAACTTGCCAAAGCCCATTTCGGCACCGGCTTGAACCGCCAGTTCCTGCTGGTCCGCGTAGTTCGTGATCAACATGCAAGGAGTCGCAGCAAGCGTGGCGTCGGCCTTGATCTGTTTGATGATGTCGAGGCCGTCCGTGCAATCGTGATCCAACTTACGATTCACTAACACCAAGTCGATCGTATCAGTTCGGAGTGCAGACAGCGCATCCTCCGGCCCATGTGCCTGGATCACTTTGGCGTCGAAGTTGTTCTCGATCAACGATCGAATCGAGGCATGATCGGGAACGCAATTGCCGACGTCGAGTACACATTTCGTCATGATGGATGCTCGCTCACTCTTCTTTTAAGCTGGCAAAAACGTACTCAGTTACCTGAGCAGGCCTTCGCATCGATTCACATAATAATGCTAAAGCTGGAAGTGGCGTAAGCTTCCAACTTGCGTTTCGTAGCAGATGGCAAGCTGGCAGCATACCCCACTTTGCGGCGACGCCGCCTTAAGGACGAGCGAAAGCGTCTCCCGATATCGGCAGTTGACGAAAGCAGGTCCACCGCGGACCCGCACACGTCAATCGACGATGTTTGCACACTAACCACCTACAGACGGCGACGTTCATCGAGCGTTAACAAGTGAAGCAGCTTGCCGCGTGCCGCCCAGCGCGCCATACTCTCGGTAACGATTCACTTTTGTTTCACACCGAACGAGAACCTACATCGTGAACGATATCAATAAGTTTAGTCGTCGTAGTCTACTACAAGGTGCGATCGGTGCCTCGATTGCCAGTTGGACGCTGCAAGGCGTGTGTCGCGACGATGCAACGTCGGGCGGCAATCTGCACTTGGCTCCTTTTCGCTTCGATGTGACGCCACCGAAAGGGCATTCTTGTTGTGGCGGTTGGATCACGCCGGTCGTTGCGGTCGACGATGCGTTGGAGGCGGTTGGGTTCGTGCTGCTTGGTGCGGGCAAGCCGATTGTGGTTTGTGCGGTCGATTGGACGGGACTGCTGAACGAAGCTCACGTCGAGTGGCGACAAGCGTTGGCCGAAGCCGCCGGTACGACGCCGGATCGTGTCGCAGTGCAGTGCGTACATCAGCATAATGCGCCGCTCGCCTGCCTTGAAGCGGAACGGATTGTGGATGCTCAAGGAGATCTGCCGCACATCGTCGAAGTCGATTATTTCCGCCGCTGCTTAGAACGAGGTCGGCAGGCGGTCACCGAGGCGTTGAAGAAAGCGGAGCCGTTGACGCACGTTGCTCATGGCCAAGCGAAGATCGATAAGGTGGCCTCGAATCGCCGTGTCTTCCGCGACGAGAACGGTCATGTTAAAGCGATGCGCGGCAGCAGTTGCCGTGACCCGAAGCTGATCGCCTTGCCGGACGGGTTGATCGATCCGTGGATGAAGACCGTGGCGTTTTACAGTGGCCAACGCAAGCTGGCGTCGTGTCATTACTATGCCACGCATCCCATGAGCTATTACGGTGATGGCCGCGTGACCAGCGATTTCGCTGGGCTGGCCCGTAAGCAACGTCAACAAGACGAACCCGACTGCTTGCATCTCTACTTCACCGGTTGTGCCGGAAATATTTCTGCGGGCAAGTACAACGATGGCTCGCACGAAGCGCGCCCGATTCTCACGCAGCGGGTGTACGAAGGGATTGTTGCTTCCGAGCGGGATCTGCAACCGCAGCCGATCGATCGAGTCAGTTGGAACACTGCGGAGATCTTACCGGCGCCGCGGGATACGCTCTCCATCGATTCGCTGATCCAACAAATCGACGACAAGAGCGGTCAGGTCGTCGCTCGCAATCGCCCGTCCTACATGCTTTCCTGGCTACGGCGATTGGAGCAAAAGATCCCCATCGTACTCAGCTCGTTGCACGTGAATCAGACAAGTCTGCTCCATCTGCCTGCGGAATGTTTCATCGAGTATCAGCTGCGCGCTCAGAAAATCGGCGGCGAGCGTTTCGTCGCCACCGCGGCATATGGCGACGGCGGTCCATGGTACATCCCGGTCAAGGAAGAGTATCCCAATGGCGGCTACGAAGTGAGCGTCGCATTCGGCGATCCCAGTATCGACGACGTTATTACCGCAGGGATGCAAGCGTTGCTGGGGTGATATGCAAAACTACCGTGGTGCCAATGTAGGATGGGTTACTCGCCAAATAGGACCAGAACGACGACAAGGCGTTGGCTGCAGAAGAACGCGAGAAAATGTCGAAGGACTGTTCGGAAGCCGACACCGACAAGGATGGACTTGTAAACGTCGAGGAACTCGCGAATTGGAGTATGAAGCGGTAATACGTTACTGTCGAACCACGAGCAATAACGTCACGCCACGAATCAGCCGGAAAGCAGAACATGTCGCGCATTTTTAAGATCATCTTCCTTTTGACTCTGACGACAGCCGTCCGCGGTGGCGAATACAACCCGGTGCTGAGCATCGGCGATGTGGCTCCCGTGTGGAAAGACTTGCCAGGAATCGATGGCCAGCCGCATTCGCTAAGCGACTTGAAACAGAGCAAAGCGATCGTGTTGGTGTTCACCTGCAACAGTTGCCCTTATGCGATTGACTATGAGGAACGAATCATCGCGTTGACCAAACAGTTCGCCGCGCAAGGTGTTACCGTTGTCGCGGTCAACGTGAACAAAGTGCCGGAAGACAGCTTGGACGCGATGAAAGCCCGAGCCAAATCGCAAGGGTTCAACTTTGCGTATCTCTACGACGAGACGCAACAGATCGCTCGCGACTACGGCGCGACCTACACGCCCGAGTTTTTCGTTCTCGATGCACAGCGAAAGATCGCCTACATGGGAGCACTCGACGACAGTCCCGCCGCCGACAAAGTGCAGGAACAGCATGTAGCCGCCGCACTGACCGCGTTACTTGCCGGTACGCAACCGAAAGTCACGGAAACGGTCGCTATCGGCTGTCGGATTCGAATGGAACGAAAACGACGCGGAAGTTAAATCGTCGGTCTCTACGTCTGGTGCCGCTATTGCAGAGAGTGCCACCGCGACATAGGGTGCCACTGCTGGCCACTGCGACATAGGGTGCCACTGCTGACTGCTCCACATTGGGTGCCACTGCTGACTGCTCCACATAGTGTGCCACTGCTGGCTGGTCCAGCAGTGCTTGACATTACCCACATCTTTCGCCGTTTGCAAAGTACTTGTCGTCGTGGGAAATCCGGCAGCACAGTCCGAAGGACTTTAACGATAAAGCCCAGGGTCGCGCAGCGCACCCTGGGATTCATCGAACAAAAACACCGAGGAACCCTGAAAGGGTTCGACAAGGATGGCGCTGTGAAACCCCTTCAGGGTTTGAAATCCTCTTGTGGACGTAGCCCAGGGTGCGCTGCGCGACCCTGGGCTACGTTGTTTAACGGCTTCGCCGTACAAGAACATGTAACCATCCTATCGTTGGGTCGTGTAAAGATGTGGGTAATGACAAGCTTTCCCGCCCCTATAACTCGACTTTCCGGCAAGACATCCGCTGGAGAGCGCCTTGAGTACGAGCGGCTCCTTGATTGCGGCGAAAAACGCTTCTCGCCGCACAAGCGTAAGCTATGGTTCCATTGGATGCGGCTGCGCCATGCGTTTGCCAACCAGTACGAGTCGGACGAAGCAATTCCTAAGGGGCCACCGATGACACGCGAACAGCAAGCGGAAGCAGTTTCTACACGGCTGCTCACTTTGGCGATACCTTCCGCAGCGGCTGCCCGACCCACGAGGAGCGTCGAGATCATTCGTGTGGAAAGCGAACTCCGCGCCATCGATGAACTGATGGCGGATCTGACGGACGAGTTCGTGGCCGAGGCGGCGCGGTAAGGCGACTCGCTTTCCGTTAGCCGCGCTCCAGTCACTTCGAAGACTTGTTCCGGCCTACCTTTTCTCGTGGCCTGCCTCGGGTGCGGAGGGTTGACGATCGTCCGATGCGTGAGGCGATGGCCTGAGTTCAGTCAGCGTCACCTAATGGGCTCCCGCGACGGACACTCTGACGAACGGCTTGAAGCTCTCGTTCCGTGAAGGGCTCGTTCACTCGCGCTACCCATCGTCATCTTCCGATTCGCGAAACACTTCCACCTGCGCATGCAGGGAAATGCAACACATCCCAAACATCACATCAATGAGACCTGCCCCTTTGATTCGTTCGGCGGTCCCTATTGTCTTCCGAGACGACTCACTGCTTACTGCTCAGAGCGCCAGCCAGTATCGTCCCAGACTTCATTCGTAGGCAGTTTGCCAGCCTCGGATGCCGATGGTGTCGACCAGCTTACCGGAAGCAATTCGAGAGCTTTCGAGCGGATCGATGCCGGTTGTTCGACGGAGGTTGGCTCGGGTAACTCAATAACTTCCCGATGTTCGTCGTTGAGTTCTGCATCCACATCGTATGCGCCAGGAGTGACGAGCGGCGGCGTCAGTTCCAGCAGGATCTCCGAAGTATCGAGCGTGCGGACAAAGACCTCTGTATCGAGAGGCACCACTCGCGAAGCGGAATTCTCTCCGCCGGACCGCGGCGGGATCGGACTAAGTTCCGGACGACGATCCGCGGGGGCGGGCGATGTTGGCGATGCACTAGAAGGGACAGGAACCAATCGGCCGTTGCTTGTCGGTGCGTTGTTCTGCGGAATGCTGTTCGACGGTACATAGTACGGCGATGCAGCTGGTTGGGGCGCCGCGCTAGTGCTCCATTCGCTGGTCGAGGCACACGTTGTTTCATACGCGGGCATGGACCGTCCACGGAGGCAGCAACATTGGCACTGCCACCAATTGACAAAGCTTTGCCACAACGAGCAGCCTGCGGTGCGCCGCATTTGCATTTCATACGTGTTGCAAGGTTGCGATGCAGTCGTGCTAACCCCCGAAAGCGGATCATTCACGACCTGCGTTCGATAGTTCGTTACGGGAACTCGCGCCCACGTAGTGTTGTAGGGCGGGGCGGGCCGCATCCTAAACGAGTGGCCGATGGGCGATCCCGTGAGCGGTTGCGTCCAGTTCAGCGGAGCCGCTGGCTCGCCGCAACCGCAGTCGCCCTCGTCGCGCGGCGAACTCCACGTATAAGCTCGCGCAACGCCAGGATTCGCCAACAGCGCCGCAACGGCACATACGACACACTTCAGACATAGTTTCGAAAACATCTTCCGCTCCGGAAAAAACCGGTTGTAACGATTCGCCACCTGATCCGTTGAGACGCAAGCCGCGCGTTCGAACGGATCTTCTGCTCAACCCTAGATTACGGTTAGCGGCCAAGCGGGCGAATTCGCAATGTTTACCAAAATCAACGCGGACGGCGTCGTTCATACAGGTCGTACATTTCGAACAGCAGTTCGCGAAGATTTTGCCCGTGGCGCGAGAAGCTGGCTCGCACATCCGCCGCAGAGATAAAGTCGCAATCGGGAGGAAGTAGGTGCTCGACGAGCGAGAGCGCCAGCTCGGCGGTGATGGCCGTCTGGAACAGCGTTGGCAAGCCCTGTGGCTGGTGGCAAGTGATCAGTAGGCCAGCACCGGCATCGCGGCACGCTCGGTCGAGCGATTTTTGCTGGCGTCGATTTAAGAGTTCATAGCCTTCGATGACGACCAGAGTCGACTCATGCCACGTCGCTTGCTCAGCCGCCGACATGGGCAGTTGCTTCTCGTTCGGTTTGGCGATGTAACCACAGACGGTGCGACCAGCTGCCTCGATCTCGGGAAGCAAAGTGCGAAGCAGAGTCGACTTGCCTGACCCATGTGGCCCAACGATCTCGCCGCGCCAGTTATTTTGTTGAAGTGTGGCGACGAGACTTGCCACGCCTGTATCGCCGCCAAAGCGAAAGGCGATGGCACCGGGCTTAATGGCCGCGGTCGAGAAAGGATTCTGGTCGGCGAACAACCGACGGCGATCTTGGCTCACGACGGTGCGTCTTGAGCGTTCGCAACGTTGCCGAGCGTAAAGGGCTGCTCAAAATACAGCTCTTTACCCTTCTTCAGAAACAATCGCACTCGCGCACACCAGCGAACCTTGACGATCTTTCCCGAGTAACTCAAGGGGCTGTTAGGCAAGATCGTCTTAAAGCGATGCATGGGGCGAAGATCGCGGTCTTCGCAATCGCT
Source organism: Planctomycetota bacterium (assembly GCA_963204995.1). Taxonomy (GTDB): domain Bacteria; phylum Planctomycetota; class Planctomycetia; order Pirellulales; family Pirellulaceae. Next base: position 28,924 of record CAUJKL010000445.1, read on the forward strand.
TGGCACGCGACGGTCGAAGTAATGGACGCCGAGATCTTCGTCGCCTTTGCCTTCGGTGTACCACAGCACCGACGTTTCTACGGCCTGAATTTCATGGGCCTCGACCGCATCGACCTGGCATTCG